>JAHJGX010000175.1 GCA_018824205.1 bacterium | reverse complement strand
GAAAGAGAATGATAATTAAAAATCCGTAGTGAGAATAATATTTTTTGATATATTGATTTTATTGGAGTTAAACTACTACTCTGTTAAACTTGGGTTAGGGCCGGCATTGGAGAATGCCAGCCCTTTTATGCGGGCCGGAATGCGGTAGACCGGCCCTAACTTGCTCCTACCATAGTTATTTGATTAGCAAACACTTTTTTACTTGTTGAAATCCATCTGCCTGGATACGGTAAAAATAGACGCCAGTGCTTACATTCAGAGCATCCCAATTTACAGAGTAGAATCCAGGTTCCTGTTTCTGATTTACAAGTCTTTCAACAACCTGGCCGTTCATATTGTATATGGTCAGAGTTACTTGTGAGGCCTTTGGAATATCATATCGTATGGTTGTTGTTGGATTGAAGGGATTGGGATAGTTTTGTAACAGTCCAAATTGACTCGGTACATTAGGAAATTCATTGACTCCCAACGGTGGACCGACTGAGAAACTTCGCACACTGCTCCACGCGCTGGTGCCTCCTGTATTTGATGCATTGATCCGCCAGTAATACAATCCATCTGCAAGCCCGGTAACGAGTAGCGATGTACCGGTGATCAGCGAATCCTGAAACGCAATCGGAGTAAATGAACTATTATCCGCGATTTGCAGCCAATAGGTCTCCGCTCCTGATGAAGCGTTCCAACTGAACTCAACCTCTTGGGGCAAATTTTCCGCTCCGTCGTCCGGCAAAATCAGATCCGGTTCTGCAGGCGGTACAACAATTTGCACACAGACCGAGAAGCTGCGTACGCTGCTCCAGGCACTGGTTCCGGCAGTATTGAATGCCCTGACCCGCCAGTAGTACCATCCGTCTGCAAATCCGGTAACTTGCCGGGTCGTCCTGGTAATTAATGAATCCTGAAAGGTGATTTCTGAAAACTGAGGATTGCCGGAAATTTGCAGGTGGTATGTTTCCGCCTGAGCTGATTCGTACCAGATGAACTCGATATCCGGTGGCAGGTTTTCGGCGCCGTCTTCAGGTGATGCAAGATAGGGCTCGGATGGTGCGGCAACAATTAAAACGCTGCCATTAAACAATAGTACCGAGGGATCACCTTCATTCAGCAGCATGCGGTTAAAACTGATGACACTGTAATAACCTTCAGTAAGTGTACCATTTACCTGGAACCGAATGCTGAAAAGCGTACCGGGAGCATGAATTCCGGCTGTTCCCGCTGCCGCGATGGAAAGACGGTTGCCGGAGTTTGCCTGTACATACGACCACCCTTCGCTCAGTGTGCCAGTATTTAAAACCGCGACCGCCTTCAATGCCGTTGAATCGAAGTCGATAATCGTCTGGAATGCGGAAACCGCTGCCCCGTCATTGAATTGCTCGATGCAGATGGGTATCTCGAGGATCATTCCGGTGGTTGCATATACGTTGCCGATTGATATCTTCACGTTGTAGATCCTGATACCGGCACTTATTCCGGATGCACTGGCTGCATCGCGAACAATAACCTGGGTCAGACCACTTTTTGTGGCAATTAATAACCCATCATTATTGATGCTTGCAATCAATGGATTTGTTACTTCCCAGGTGTATGGCGGTGTACCGTTGGTCGCTGTGAATTGAAGTACGTCGCCGACAATAATCTCAGATTCCTGAGGATCCATATAAAGTACTGTTGCGGGTTGTGCCCACAGAGAGCCTGTGACTGTTTTTGCCAGCAATGATTCATTGAAAATTGCTTGGGAAAACTCTATAGGTGTCCAGCCTGATTGGGTTGCTGTAAACTGTACTTTGCACAGCATACCAGCTCCTGACAATGGAGAAGTGCCGGCGAAGGCGATAGTCGCTTTCCCGGAAACAGTTGTATTCATTGTTACATTAGAGTAGGATCCCAGCACGGTCCCTGTTGTTAGCAATGCCGTTGGTGACAGAATGTTTCCGTCGAAGGAGAGTGCGACTGTTCCGGAGATAATTCCGAGATTGGTCAGCATGGATGTATAAATAGGTATCTCAATCATCTGACCCATTGTCACAGTTGTATCCTGGATACTAAGTTTTACCGGCCTGATTTCAATGAATCCGTTCGTGGTATCTTTCAAATTACCCGCATCTGTTGCCACTACCCGCACCGTTCCGCTTTTCAGGGCTGTCAGGATACCATCTGCATCAATTGAGGCAACGGTCGAATTTGTAATCTTCCATTGGATGGGTTCTGTAGCGTTATAGATGTAAAATTGTTCCTGTTCACCGACCGCAAGAACGCTTTGATCTGGCCAGATAGAAATTGAAAAGGGTTCTGAAGCATACAGGCTTCCATCATCAAGGAAAACAGCCGGGGTTCCCTCGTTCAGGATATTTTGCATTGGACCTGTAAAATGTAATTCGGAATATCCCGAATGGCGAATCCGAAAGCGGAGGTGAATGAGTGTGCTTTCGCCCTGGAGAGGATTAGTACCCGCCGCCGCGATCGATATTACGTTTGTTTGTGGTAAATGATAATAATACGACATCCCGGCTAAACCGGTCATTGTCCCGGCAGCAAGCACAGAATCCACCGTCAACATGTAATCATCAAACAGGATATTGAGTTCATATGATGTTACATTCTGATCCGTCAATGAAGATTGAACCCGAACCGGAAGCGTGATAAGCTCTCCTCTCACAGCATTGGTGTCAGGGATAGAGAGTTGGATCTCCTGCGCGCTGAGCGGTATTGCCATCAGCAGCAATAATATCATTCGATTTCGTCTAAATATATTCATAGTATTCTCGCATTTTAAAGAAGTCAATAATTCACAACTATTATCTGATAAGCATGAGTTTCCTTGCCTTCACAAAATCTCCTGATACTAACTGATAAATATACACACCGCTCGGGACGGCAAAACCAACATCATTTTTTCCATCCCACACCGTTTGATAACTCCCGGCATTCTGCTTTGTATTAACCAGTGTTCGTTCGATTTGTCCCAGCATGTTGTAAATGGTCAACCGAACCAACGTACCATCCTCCGGTAGCTGGTAAGCGATGGTTGTCGAGGGATTGAACGGATTAGGATAGTTCAGCGAAAGTTCATATGTCATCGGTTTGCCGCTGATGGCAATATCCGCTGATGCTACTTTGGAAGTTATATCCTGTTCATTTGCTAATACCTGCACCAATTGAAGAGCTGTATGTACATTTCCTTTTACGTTGTCCGATACTGTGATGGTGATCTCAACGATGGTTCCGGATGAGCATAGTGGTTTTTCACTTGCGAGAGCGAATCGAATTTCGCCTTTGTCGCTGATTGAACTTGCCCACGCCGCCGTCGATGCCACATCCGCTGCTGCAATCTTTTCCACCGTAATGATTGATGGATCATATTTCAGGATGGCCTGCAAGGCCATAAGCTGTGAAGCGTTTTGGATTATCACCGGAATAATTATTTTCTCGCCAAAGGTTGCTGCCACTGTACCAAGTTCGACATTAACACTGACATTTTTCTGAAGAGCAAACAAGTCAAGTATTGCTTCATTCTTACCGGAACTTTTGTCTATGTTCGCTGGAAAACATTCTATCAGCCCGACAACATACTGGAGAACCAGTGAGGCATCGTAGGCCGTGATTGCCGTGGCGTCCGGGCCACCATTGCCGCTGACGTCCGCAACCTGTCGTTGCAGAGTAAGCAGCGAATCTGTGCCAAGTGGATTGACGACATATTTCAGAATCAGGGAAGCGTCATAGGCTTGCACCGAACCATTCAAGCTGACATCACCCATTACGGGGTTTCCTGCGCCGGATGCTTTCCATGGAGTATAATTGACAGCATCGGATACTAATTCCTGGATACTGCTGCCGTCACCTTCAGTTTCTGACTGGATGGGCCCGAAATTACTGCCCCACCAGCAATTCGGAGCATCAATGATAAACGATTTATCCACATTGTTAATTGCAAAGTAATAGTTAGTAACAAAATCACAATTACTGAAAGCAGGATTGGATGCGGCAGTTGCATATACGCCGTAATTGTTATTATTTATATTACAGTTTTCTATGGTCGGGCTTGCACTTATTGTTTGGATTCCTTTATCGGCAAACCGGATGATACAATTCTTCAGTTTACATAGAGGATCAAGGGATTGATCCCAGAATATTAACCCGCACCATCTACCCGAACTAGCAAAGGTTGCAGTCCTGTCGGAATTGGAATCACCACCATAAAAATCATCCCTGATACTTGTAAAAACGATAATACTATCGGGAGTAGGACCCCCTATTGCAGAAAGTCCTTTGAATATATCTAAGCGTCCGGCATAATATTCGTAGTAGTATGGAGGATAATAAGGTGAATAACCATAATCCCAAAATTTACATACAATGCCGGGTTTGATGGTAAGTGTGGCACCGGTTCCAATCGTATAGTGGTGGAAATAATACGGGATATTCGTAATACCTCCAAAATTTCTTTTTGCTAAAGTAACATCTTGTGTCAAAGTCTCTTCTCGGACAGCAATTACTTTATATGTTGTTCCTGATATGGTATTATTGGTTGTTGATGCCGGATAAGAAATCAGGGATATTTGCATAGGGTAATACTGCAAATCATGGAAAGTACAATTATCAATTTTAGGAGCAGATACTCCATTCATATCCACTCCGAAGTAAAGGTTTTCAAAAGCGGTATAAGCAATGGTTGGCGAAGCGCTTAATGTCGCGATACCCTTATCTCCATATTTAAAAACAGCATTGTTAACCGAACTTAAATCATTGCTCACATCATTAAATTCAATCCAACTGCCGCTCCATGTTGAAGATGATCCGTTAGGGGGGAGAGAAGCCGAACCATCCTGATTCATATCCAAAGGATTTCCATAGCTATCGTCCTTATCATTCGTAAAAACAACAGGACTTCCTGAAGTTCCCTGAATATCTAATCGGCCGTTTACAGTAAACCCAATAGCAGATGTAGATTTAAAAACCACTCCGGCAGGAATTGTGATAGTAGTACCTGAATTAATTGTGCAGACGCCACTCATAAAATAATTGATATTATTATATCCACCGAAATTCCTTACAGGTACAGTATCTGTCTGTGAATATGTTTCAGGGACAACAGATAATGCCATATAGCCAACATTAAGTGCTGTACAGTTAGTAAAAGTAGGATTTGAGAACATACTGAGTTCAATAGGGGAATATGTAATATTATAAAATTGGCTGTTTTTGAATTCAGGATTTGCCGAACCCAAAATCGTAGCCCCATAATAATTAGACAGTTGAATAATACTACTGTCTATTGTTACATGAGAATTTTCTATTCTTAATCCTATACCAGAATAAGATATCTCGCAATTTTTGAGATAATTTACAGTATCAGCATTAATACTGTTATTACTAAAAAATATTCCGCCATTTTTCCAGGCGCCGTATTGATCGTAATAATAATAATCTTGTCCCCAATCACCTTTTACCGGCATTGAAGTGTTTCCATTATTATTTGAATCGCCTCCTTTGGAATCATCAGCAAAAGAAGTGAAATATATTTTATTATTGACTGTACCTTTTGCTATCAAATTACCATTAATAAGGATATATGCACTGGAACCCCAAGGCCAACTATCAGAGCGGAATTTAATTACCACATTCGGTTGGATTGTTATTTTGGCATTCGTGGCAATAATAAGTTTATCAACGATATATGCTATATTATTAATGCCCGCCACATTCCGTGATACAAGAGTTGCATTGGATGAAAGTGTACCTTCTATGATTTTTATTGCCTGGCTAAAATTGGAAATAAAAGTAATATTTGTAAACGTCGGATTGGAAGTCAATGAAATGGCAATCGGGTCGAGGCTGCAATTCTGGATACTTACATTATCAATGGCCGGAGTAGAATTACCATTACAATAAACGCCGTAGTTAGATGTATTTGTTATGGAAGAATTTTTAAGCTGCCCTCCGGCATTTTCAAAAGTAACCGCTCCTTCGCCGGTATTACCGGCATATTTAAAAGCAGTGTAATTCAGCAGACAATACCCGTCATCACTGGTCGATCTGTATTTTACAGATCCCCAGTTTCCGTTTTCAGGTGTGGAAGCATTCCCATCGCCGTTCGAATCAAAAGGGTTTCCTTCGTTATCATCTTTAATAGACGTAAAAACAACGCGTTGGCTTAATATCCCATCAGTTTTAAAGCCGCCTTCCACGTACATATTACAATTATTCACTTTAATAACAACACCGGGCTCCACATTAATATAGGTGCCTGAATTAATAGTCATATCCGCTAGTAACACATAGGTAATGTTTGTAAACCCAGCAATGTTGCGTTTTTTGATGGTGCCGTTCTGGCAAACATTTCCGCCTAATAATCCGATTGCCTGCCAACCGATGTTGGTAAAAACAATACCGGAGAATGTGGGATTGGATGAACCGGAAATACAGAAAGGCGTATATTGAATATTAATCATTTTATTGTTGGATATTACAGGATTTGAAGCTCTGTGACAGGAAATACCATAGGAAAGATCTTTAAACTCACAATTGGAAATTGTAGGGCTGGCATCAATCATTGCAACGGCCGCTTCATTCAGGTATTCGGTTGTGCTGCATGTAGTAAAACCATAATTCAAAACTGCTGCATATTTGATCCGGCAATAATTCAATGTGCCGGTAGCTCCGGGATTAAAAATAATACCGCCCCAGTCGGCGACTACCGGAGAAGTCATGGTGCCATCTTTGTTGCAATCAGCAGGATTTCCAAAATTATCATCTCTTGCAGAAGTAAAGGATATCATGCTGTCTGCGGTAGCATTGGCTGTTAAGGTGCCTTCAACTATTATCCTGCGAAAATAATAATACGCGTATTCTGAATACGCTTTGATGACAATGCCTTTATTAATAGTTAAAGATTTACCGCTGGGTACAATTATTTGGTCAAGCAGCAGGTAAGTAATGTTTGGAATATTGGTTACCGAACGTATTTTTAGCGTGGCATTCTTTGTAAGTGTACCGCCAATAAGTCCGATTGCATCATACGCATTATCAGAAAAGGATAATGTATTATTGCTCATGCTTGGGTTCGCTTCAAACGACATGGCAATTGGGGTCATCTGGCTCGAACCGATGGTATTGTTGGTAAATACAGGGTTTGATGCAAACTGCATGTATACGCCGAAATAACAATTGGAAATTTCACAAAGGTCAATGGTGGGGCTGGCGTCGAACATGCTTATCCCGCCGATATTGCTTGCCCCGGCGTAGCGCAGCTGACAGCGACGCATTAAGCAGTTTGCGTCATTGCTTGAATTTTGAAACATGACACCGTACCAGCTGCCCGAGGCAGGCGCTGTGGTCATGCCGTCCCCATTTGTATCACCACCGCTATTGTCATCGGTGTATGCGGTAAAAAGAATTTGGTCACCGGATGAAGCCTCGGCAATAAGAGATCCTTCTACAACGATAGAGGTTCCATCTCCCATTTTAATGGTGTTACCAGATGCGATTGTCAAAACACCTGTATCGCGAATGGTAAAATTATTATATGGAAAAACATAAGGAATCGGTGCGATTGCTAAGGTCATGGTCTGATTCAGTTCCCAAAACCTGAAATCTATTCCGTCGTGTACATTGCCGGTCAGGCCGTTCCAGCCTGTAAACGTCAGCGCACCCGGTCCCCCATAGGTCACCGGCCATTCGCATGAATAGATACTGGTATTAGTCAGGCTTACTGAAGCACTCAGCGATCCGCCGCCGATGGATATTCCGGAATTGCTGGAAAAAGAAACATCGCATGCATCAAAAGTTGCTGATCCGGATAGGATGCTTACTTCACAATTATTACTCGGATAAGAATTGGTTCCTCCATAACGAATAACACAGGACGTAAAGTCGGCAGTGCCGCTATAGCTCCAGCCATCACCGATCTGAATAAAATTCCAATCACCTCTTTGTGGTGTGTCTTTGTCGGATGTGAACTGAGCCGATGTAGCCTGTAATGTTCCATAGACATACATGCCGGTGTTGTCTTGAAATTGCACTACAACATCAGATTCAACCGTTAATATTTGCCCTGAAAGAATCGTGATATTACCGGTGACAATGTATGGACTGCCGCCTGTTGTCCATGTCGTGTTACTTGAAATAAACCCGCTTACATTGGTTTGGGCATTTATCAAACCACTTGTCAGCACGATGATTAACATTCTAAAAACAATAAGCAACTTTTTCATTTCAATTCTCTCTTTTTCTGTTTGTTTATAAAGCAAATCCTGTTAGCAATTTGCCCCACTTTGTAAAACACCGCCGTCACTACTTTATCAGATGACGGCGGTGTAAAGTGATGAGATTTGGGAATCAATTGAGAAGGATCTAAACTACCTTCCGGATTTTAATAAATTATTTAGGCGGAGTATTCACAGGTAATTTTCTGCCGATGACAATTTCTACCCGACGGTTTTGCATACGTCCTTCTTCGGTTGAATTATCCGCAACCGGAAGTGTTTCACCGTATCCCAGCACCCGCAGACGACTAGGGGTAGCCTTCGGATGATTTTTGACATGATGTAATACCGCCAGTGAACGACTGGTCGACAGATCCCAGTTGGACCGATATTTTCCTTCATATTTCTTGGCAATCGGCATATTATCAGTATGACCTTCAATAAAAATTTCACGTTCCGGATATTTGACAATGACATCCCAGATTCGATCAAGGATGACTTTACCCTCATCACTGATCCGGACACTGCCCGATGCAAATAAAATGGCATTCGTCATTACAATCCGATCGTTTTCAATCCGTAACTTCTTTTCCGTCTCCAGGTCCTTTAATGTTGTTTTCAGCTCATTATTTAACTGATCGGTTTGCTGAGATTTCTGTTTCAGGTTTTTGGAGAGATCCTGTTCACGTTCAGCTATCTGCTGATATCTGGACACATCTGCTTTTAGCAGCTGAATCTCATTGTCTTTTTCCGCCAGTGCGTTTTGAGTACTTCCACATGCGGTAAACAGTATGCTGATACTCGTTAGAGCAATCCCTAGATAAATTGGTTTCATCTTACATCCTATCATAAGATTGGTGAGTTGTTGAATAATTTCAGTTCTCAAATAACATCCTGAATCTGGTATAGGTCAAAAGACATGCCAACGTCTTTATCGACGAGGAATAGTGGGAATGTGATAAATAAATCCTTTCGGACTGTAAAGATTATATACAGGATGTACACTATTCATCCTGTTTTCAGTATTTTTTATGCTCTGAAAGTAATCAGGAATGTATATGATGAGCGTTTCTCAGCCCAGTTTGAATGCAACAAAAGAAGATAATCCGGGAACAGATAAATATTCTACTTTAATTCGTCCAACATGGATTTTGCAATGCCAGCTTCCTGAGATCTGGGGTATTCCTGTATGATCTGGTCCAGACACATTCGGGCCTCTTGTATTTCATTGAGATTGATAAAACAGCTCCCCGTTTTCAGGAGAGCATTCGGTACCCGTTGACTCAAGGGAAAATTTACCAGGACTTTGATAAATTCGGTGGACGCCGCTGAAAAATCATTTTGAGTGTAGTAAATCTCTCCAAGCCAGTACTGGGTGTCGGCGGCGTGTTCGGTCTCCGGGAATTCGATCAGGTATTTTTGAAAACCCTGGAGAGCCAATGCATAGTTTCCCCGGGAAAAATCCAGATAGGCGGTTTTATAGAGATCTTCCGCCGTCATATTGATATTCTCGTCAGGGATGACCGGCGGGGTAGTTGTTGAAACAGTATCTAACACCGGCCGGGTAAGGGCTTTACTTTCAATTTTTTGGATAAAGTGCGACAATCGGGTAATATCGTCTTCGAGCTTGCTGTCCAGAATATTCGACTGGGCTTTCAGGTTTCCTGTCTCGGTCAGCAATTCCGCTTTTGTCCGGCTGTTTTCATCCCGAAGTTCGTTAATCAGGAATATTAATTCTGTTAAAGAACGTTGAATCTCCTCCGAATTGATTTGCTGAGTCGTCATCCCTTTTTTAAGGGTATTGGTATCCTGCTGAATGCGTTCGGAACGTTGCTGAAGATAGAACAAGTCCTTTTTAAATTGGGCAATTTCCTTACGGCTGGCACACTGGTTGAACCAGGCCATGAATAACAGAAGGCAAATCAGATATTTGGGCATGAAAACCTATTCATTATCTGCATTGTCGTGAATACGCTTCAGAATTTACTTTAATCACGAACCGGTGACCAGAGCGGCGCGTCGGTTTTTGGCCCAGGCGCTGGCATTATGTTCCGGGTCCAGCGGCCGTTCCTTACCATAACTGATGGTGGACAGGCGGTCCGGGCTGATACCATATTTGACCAGAAAACTTTTCACCGAATTAGACCGGCGTTCGCCCAGCGCCAGGTTGTATTCGATGGTGCCCCATTCGTCGCAATGACCTTCAATGAGGACTTTGACATTCTGGTTTTCCTTCAGTTGCCGGGCATGTTCTGACAGAATCTCAATGGTCTCGGATTTTAACTCATATCGGTCATAATCAAAATAAATATCCCGGAACTGATAGTCCTGAGTTTCCACCGCTTGAGCGGTCTTATCCCTAGTAACTATTACAGGTGATTTCATTTTGGCGTCTGTGTTTTCAACTGGTACTGTGCTTTTTCCCCGGGTGTCTTCAGGCAGGATCGCGACCTTTTTACTGCAGGCCCCAATGTACAGCACTACCATAAATAGAGTTGTGAAAATTAAGGTGTTACGCATAATGTTACTCCGTTTTTTATTTGTTTTTAAAGTTGGTGGTTCGTAGTAATTCCACTGCAATTTTATTAAAGATTGATTGTTGACAATAGTGAATGTTCATTTATCCTTTCGCGACTTCCCGGCTTAGCCGGGGTGACCATTTAGGAGATGTGTTTGCACCGGTTGTGGATATTTGGCTAAGACCACTTCCGTCTGAATTGATTATGTAAATATTCCAATTGCCATTCCTGTTGGAGGCGAATGTCAGTTTTGAACCATCTGGTGACCAGGAGGGATTTTCGTTACTGCCCCGCCCATCGGTCAGGCACCTTAAATTTTCCCCATTGACATCAATTGAATAAATGTGAAATCCGGTTTTTTCACGGGCTACAAATGCGACAAGTTCGCCCTTGGGAGACCAGACCGGTGAATCACTATAGTTGGTTTCATAGGTCAGCCGATGGACATTCTGACCATTGCTGTCCATAATGTAGATTTGGGGACTGCCGCTGCGGTCAGATGTAAAGGCGATTTCCCGGCCAGTGGGCGACCATGATGGAGAGGTATCAATTGAACTGTTGTCAGTCAAGCGTTTTAAATTGTTACCCTGATTGTCCATGACATAAATATCCGAATTGCCATCTTTGATCAGGGTAAACGCGATTTTTTTTCCGTCTGGCGACCAGATTGGCGAGCTGTACGTTGCCTTTTGCTTTGAAAGCTTGCTTGTCTCCTTATTCTCCAGGTTCATGATAATCAGCTCGGGATTATTCTTAATATAGCTGATAAACGCCACCTTATCTCCGGCGGGCGACCAACAGGGTGACATGTTCAATGATTTATTATTGGTTATCTGACGGATATTGTCGCCATCGGTATCCATTAATGCCAGATTTTTCGATTTATTAATAAACAAAATCTGAGTGCTGGCGATACCCGGTTGCCCGGTCAACTGGAGAACAATATCATCGGCTATCCGGTGCGCCATCCAGCGGATGGAAGCTTGCGGGCTTGTGTATTTTTGAGTGAAAATTAGATAGCGCTCCGGTAAACCTTGAAGGGTTCCGCGCAGTGCCACTGAATTTTGCGCCCATTCCAATTGTCCTTCGAAATATGCCTGGCTGATGGTTTGAAGACCTCCGAAGTCGGCGGTTGACGCAGAGTCGTTCAATAAAATTTTATCCGGATCGGGCGTAAGAATAATTTTAAAGAACCTGGTTTTTTCCAGATCGCTGATGATATAATTCTGAAGTTGCCGGGCTAGCTCCGGACGGTCTTTTGACTGCAGTGGTTTAATATACAAATAGACGGGCTGGTAATTTTCCGACTGAACACGCATATAGACATCATTCTGTCCGGAACTGTCTGTCAGCATTGTCAGGCACAGCACTAAAAGATTGAAGATAAACGATGTTGATTTCATGTTGGTTTTACCTTATTGCTTCAAATTGAATATGTACGAATAGCTGATCGTTGTTAAATTGCTGGGGCAAAGGCGGTAATTGTCTCAGTGCATAAATTGCGCGCTGGGCGGCCTGATCGAATAAAAACCGCTCAGATGATTTTTCAACAGCAATATTTGTTACGGTCCCGTCTCTTAAAATTGTGAATTCGACAATGGCATTGATGGTTGAATTTTCGGCCTGCGACTGATAAGAAGGATTCCATTGCTTCTGGATCCGATGATGGATGATATTAAGGTAGTAAGTAAATGTAAAGTCCTGGATTTCGACCTTTATCTGGTTCGTGCGGATGTCACTGGCTGGTGGTGTCGGGTTTTCCACCGGTTCAGCTACAGCTATGGGAATTTCCTGAATTTCGGGGACCGGCGTTGTAACCGGTTCAGTGTTTTTTACAGTGATGCTTGGTTTTTCTTTCGGGATAATTGGCGGAGGTGTTTCCCGTTTCTGAGGAATGATCTTTGGAACCGGTTTAGGTTCAGCCGGTGGCGTAAAGGAGCTTACTTTCTCTGATAAAAGCGGCAGATAGACCAGTTTAACCGGGAAAATATCCAGGTTTTCCGGAATGAAATATTGCCGGTTCGCCATAAGAGCCAGGCCAATCAGCAGGATTAGTAAATGACTTATCATTGAAACCGGCAGTGCGATTCTCATGTGTCTTTTCCGGGTGTGAGGACAAGGCCGATATTGCTGAAGCCGGCTTGTTTGATATAATCCATAACACTGATTACCTTGCCGTAGGGAACCGATTTGTCGGCATGCAGCAGAACAAACAGATTGCCTTCTGTTGATAGTCTGCGAGTGAGGTAATTGCCCATTTGCTGAAGATTTACGGTTTCATTTTCAATTAAAATGTTGCCGTCTCTTGTAATTGTCACAGTGACGCCTTCTTTATTTTTCAGGTCGTTGATTTTCGATTCAGGCAGTTCGACCTGCAGACCGGTCCGCATCAGGGGCGCGGTAATCATAAAGATGATCAGAAGCACCATGGTGACGTCCACCAGATTGGTGACGTTAATTTCAGATATACTGGTGTAATTCGTGCGTTTCATATTATCTTTTCAATGCAATCCGCTGAGGCAAATCAGCCGAAAAAAGATTCAGGTCACGGTCGATTCGGCGTAAACTGCCGTTAAATATATTGTATGTAAATAGTGCCGGTATTGCAACGGCCAGGCCAAGCAGCGTGGTTATGAGAGCTTCGGCAATTCCGGGGCCCACTGTTGTGATATCGGCAGATCCTTTCATGCCCATTCCCATGAAAGCATACATGATGCCCCAGACCGTACCGAACAGGCCCAGGAACGGACTGACGCTGACTGTTGTTGCCAGAAATACCATGTGTTGATCCAGTTTGGCGATTTCCTCAGTCATGGTTCTTTCCATGACCGCATTGATTTTGGTTTGCGCCTCGCTGGGAACAATAATATCCGGTTTTAAACCGGAATCAGAAGCGTTTATTGTTTTGGATTGATCCATTTCTCTATAAACATTCTCAAAAAGACGGAAGTAAGGCGACAGCGCTCTAAGATCAGTATTTTCTGCTAAATCCTGGACGGAATCGCAGTGGTGAAACAGGTTTATAAATCTTTTTGACTGACGTTTGATTTGATAAAATAAAGCGATTTTCTCAAAAATAATGGCCCAGGAAATGACTGACAGGATCAGCAGTGCAGTCAGGATAATTTGAGCCATAAGGCTTGTTTTAAGAATATATTGAGTGATTAAATCCATTACAGTCTCCGTGGTGACAGGTCAGGCGTTCTGGTATTGTGAGAGTTGCCGGATTTTTACCAGCATTTCATGAATGTCGAAAGGCATGCGAATATATCCGCTGGCGCCCAGGCGCATGATTAATTTTTCGGTGAGTACATTGGTGAAGGTCGTCATTGCAAGTATTGGTAAAGATGGAAATGTTTTTTTTAACTGGACCAATAATTCCGCACGGAAGTTTCCGTACAATTTCAGGTTCAATATTAGCAGTGAAGGATGAAGCTTCAAGACGAGATGAAATATTTCATTTGGCTGGGAAGAGGTAACCATTTGATAATGCTCGCCCTTGAGCATTTTTTTAAAGGCAAAAAAAATACCGGACTCGTCCCCAACAATCAATATTTTATTTTTCATAAAGGTGTTTCCATGGACTTCCTTTGGATTTTGAGAGATGACAATATCAAAGGTCCGCTTTTGCTGACTTTTCCATAATGACGAAAACTGTGCCAGAAATAACGTACTATCATAACATTAATAATATTAATCAATTAATATGACTGAAACGGGTTTGGCCTAAACCGTTTGATTGTAAAATATATTTACATCTGTTTGTTTTGTTTACAGGGCAGGACCGGTCATTCTTGGCGGTATCCGGCAGAAGCGAGGATTTGATTATGTTATCTCAATGTTCAAGTCCTGTATCCGTTTATGCAACATAACCCTGGAAATTCCTAAAATCCGGGCGGCCTGGACGCGGTTACCGTGGGTCTGTTTTAAAACATGGGTAATCAGTGTCTTTTCGGTTTCAGAGATGATTTCTTTGTAGAGACTGCCGTTGAATCGTTCCATTTTTTCCCGGAGTCCCGATTCGCAGGGTTCCAGAATATCAAATTTTCTGGTGGATTTTTCATTTTTCTGGAATTCTTCGGTAATCAGTTCAGCCGAAATCACGTTACTTTTGGACAGAACGATTGCACGTTTAACAATGTTTTCCAATTCACGAACATTGCCCGGCCAGTGGTAATTATTCATCGCGGTAAGGGCGTCGGAAGATAAAGTTATTTGTGGTTTTCCCATTACGGTTTTATTCTTGTTAACGAAATAATTTGCCAGATCAGGAATATCATTCAATCGCAGTCGCAAGGGCGGTAGTGTCATGGTAACGACCTTTATACGATAGTATAAATCTTCTCTAAAACGGCCCTCCTCGATGGCTTTTTCCAGATTACGGTTGGTTGCTGTAATAATTCGCACATCAACTTGAATGTGTTCTTCTCCCCCTAAATGTTCAAAACGTCCTTCCTGCAGAACCCGTAAGACTTTTGACTGGGTTGACAGGGTCATGTCACCGATTTCATCCAGAAATATTGTGCCGCCGTTGGCCTGTTCGAATTTACCGATCTTGCGCCGGTTGGCACCGGTAAAAGCGCCCTTTTCGTAGCCGAAAAGTTCACTCTCCAAGAGTGATTCGGGAATAGCAGCACAATTCACGGCAATAAACGATCTGCTGGCCCGGCTGCCGTACTGATATATTGCCCGGGCGACCAGTTCCTTGCCGGTCCCACTTTCCCCACGCAGGAGAATATTGACATCACTACCGGTTACCCGGCCAATCATTTTATACAGGTCTTGCATCAGAGGATTACTGCCGATCATCCGATCCCCGGTCGGTTCCTTTTCTGTTGCGGTTTCCAGCATCACCTGGGTGTGCATTAACCGGGAACAGTTGATTGATTCGTCGATCAGTGCCTTCATGACCGGGATATCAAAAGGTTTCAGAATATAATCGTAGGCCCCCATCTTGGTTGCCTCAATGGCGGTTTCAGTTGTGCCGTGGGCTGTAATAATGAGCGCTATGACCCGCGGATCAATGATTTTTAACTGTTGAAAAACTTCCAATCCGGACATATCAGGTAGTCGCAAGTCCAGAATAACCAGATCGTACCTGTCCGCCTGAAATTTTTGTAGTGCTTCCACACCAGTGGCTGCTGTGCTGATATGATACGGTTGATCCGACAGGAATCTTTTAAAAGAATATCGAACACTCTCTTCATCATCAACAATCAATATGGTCTGATTCATGATTTATCCTTTACTCACAGGTAGCTTAATGGTGAAGCATGCCCCTTTTTCCGGGTTATTAACAGCATCGATCCAACCGCCGTGATTGCTGATAATCCGATGCACGATTGAAAGTCCTAATCCGGTTCCGTCCTTTCGGCCGGTGATGAAAGGATCGAAAATGGATCCGATAATGTCTGGTGGGATTCCGGAGCCGGTATCATTAAACACAATTTGTATATCTGTGGGAGAACCCGCCAGATCATACAATAATCGGGTGGAAATTTCAAACAGACCGCCGTTTGCCATGGCCTGGACCGCGTTTAGAATGATATTGATGAAGACCTGGCGGAGTTGTTCTCGGTCAGCGAATATTTTAATGCCATCGCTCCGAATATCATCACTCAACCGTATATTCGCCGCCCGAATCTGCGGGGTCAATAACAGAATAGTTTGTTGAAGCGTGTCGGCAATATTAATCTGGTCATAATTGGGATTCCGAGGTCTGGCAAAGTCCAGAAAATTCTGCAAGAAATTTTCCATCCGGTCAATTTCGTTGAAAATAATTTCGAAATCTTTCTCTGTATCAGAATTTAGTTTCACCTCTTTTTTTAGTGAATATATTAGCATCTTAATTGCGGTTAGCGGGTTCCGGATTTCATGAGCCAGGCCGGAGGCAACTTTCCCAAGCGCAGCCAGCTTCTCTGAACGGAGCAACATTGATTGACTATGTTCCAAATCCCGATTGGCCAGTTGTATTTTTTCGATCAGATCGCGAACATATTTGTCAAGATGTTCCAACTCAGTTTCCGGTGATATATCGACTTTTTCGATCAGATCAGAACCGGTAGCACTTTTTACTTTTAAAACCAGATTGTAAATTGGATGCGTAATACTGCGGGCCAGGATGATACCAAGACTGATTCCCAGAATAATCCCCGCGATACCAATACCGTACATGATGATGTTTACAACCCGGTTTTCGGAGGCCATAATATTGCCGGATTCAATCATCAGTTTTTCATTGATAGTTAGAATTTCTTCACATTTTTCATAGATTTGATTAAAAGTGTCGCGCATTTTTCCGATCAGCAGTATATGGGCGGCGTTAAAGTTTTTGTGGTGATAGTATTGAACTACCTGAGTATGATTCTCCAGATATTGTTGAAATTGCACTTCGATAGAATCGAGCAGGGTTTCCTCTGCGCTGGTATGAGCTTTCCCCCGGGCTTCCGCCAGCCAGGTACGGAATGAACGTTTCTTTTCGTTAAACAGATCGAGCCATTTTTGTTCACCGTCAAGAATGAAATAGGCTGTCAGACCTTTCATGTCCAGCAGGGCAATTTCCAGTTCTTCAGCGGCTTTGAGACTATAGACATTTTCATCCAGTATCCTGGCTGAGTTTTCCTGCAATCGATTGGTATACAGGACTGCAAAAACACACAATACCAGAATCAGGAAAATCATGATTACGAAACCGGTAAGCACCCGTGGTTGTATCCGTAATTTCATAAAGTAGACTCCGAAAATTAAATATTCTGTGGAATCATTTTCGTGAAATTAATTGATTAAATCAAATGAATTCGCTGTTTGTCTGAATTGAGTTACACACCGCCATGTGATAACGAATTTGATAGGAGCAATGACTTGCAAACTTTAATTCCATATTAGAAAGTTAATGCCTTGCTCTAACTTTGGCAAATTCATCCCAATCGTTGTCCGGCAGCCGCCGGACGGGGTATTCTTTGCCTTTTCAGATAAAAAACCCGGCAGTTGCCGGGCGATTTATGTTGAGTGAGTGCAGTCCCGACCGATCGGGACGACCCACGGCTTAAAAGAACGTAGGGCGCTCGTCGTGAAAAAATAATAGTGTGCTGTAACTGGGCTGTTTTTTTGTCTACTCCTGTCTGCTTCTGTCATATCAAAGATCAAAATCATGATAAAAATGGATGTGGGAACAATAAAACAGGGGTTTTCAGTTTGTTTATAAAGTTGACATTAAAAAAGTTTATTTATTAATTTCTTTTGGCAAATTGTTAGTACACTGCACCAACTTGTTTCCCATTATTATTGGTAGCATCTCAAATAACATTTTGAATTCCCGGCATTTGGGTTTGATTTACCATAGTCTTCACTAATTTTCTTCTGATATCATAGATAGTATACGTTTCAAAACACTATCTCCTCCAAAACGTTATTAATACCAAAAAGAATCTATGAAAAAGTGTCAATTAAAGCATTTTATGGTACTTCTTCCAATGTTGTAAAGACTGTAAATCCGGTTGCATATTAAAATAATCCCGCTTATTTTCTAGCATAAAGAGTCCCAAATGTTTTGACGATATACAATTTTTATTTCCGATAATGCTAACATTCAGAGTTCTGAGGTTATAGATAGCATGGTATTGACGCAATGTTTAGAAAATATGGGCGAAGAATTATCCAGACCGAATCGGGCAATCCTGATTGACCGCTGTTTTGATCCGTTTCATAGAAATGTTCCACCTAACATTTTAAATTTAGGAGAATTCATGAAAAGATATTTAATGGTTGCCCTTGGAATGATATTAATGATTGCACATTGTTCGACAAAAAAAATGGATTACAAGAAACCGGTGGAACTTCGTGGAGTATGGCTGACTAATGTCGACAGCAATGTTCTGGATAGTCAGCGATCAATAGCCGAGGCTATGCATTTTTTGGGGGAGCATCATTTTAATGTGGTCTATCCCGTTGTCTGGAGTGATGCAAAAACAGTGTATCAAAGTGAAATAATGGATAGTCTGTTTGGATTACCGATTGATCCGCGGTTTGCCGGACGAGATCCGCTGGCCGAGCTCATTTATGAGGCCCATCGCCAGGGATTGAAGGTAATTCCATGGTTTGAATACGGATTCTGTTCTTCCTATCAAAAGGGTGGCGGGAGGATTCTGGAAAAATTCCCTCATTGGGCGGCGAAAGATTCAGCGGGAAATTTGTTAAAGAAAAACTGTTTTGAATGGATGAATGCCTATCATCCGGAGGTTCAGGAATTTATTTTAAGTCTTGTCACCGAAGTTGTAACAAAATATGATGTGGACGGAGTTCAGGGTAATGACCGGCTCCCGGCGCAACCCATTGAAGGTGGATATTCCGACTATACTAAACAACTCTATGCTGCTGACCATGATGGCGAAATGCCGCCCAATAATTATCGTGACAGCGAATGGCAGCGTTGGCGAGGAGATAAATTAACTCAATTCGCAAAGCGTCTTTATAAAAAGATCAAAACAATAAAACCGGCTATTCTGGTGACCTGGTCACCCAGTATTTTTAAGTGGTCCTTTGATGAGTATCTCCAGGATTGGCCCAGATGGGTAAATGGTGGATATGCAGACGTTGTTCACCTCCAGGTTTTTCGTTATGAAATTGAATTCTATGAACAGGCGCTGCGTTCACAGGATGCGGATTCAATATCGCTATTTCGTAACAAGGACCATGTATTTCCGGGAATTCTTATGAATGTTGGCAAATATGTCATG
Source organism: bacterium (assembly GCA_018824205.1). Classification (GTDB taxonomy): domain Bacteria; phylum Fidelibacterota; class UBA2242; order UBA2242; family UBA2242; genus B118-G9. Next base: position 8,481 of record JAHJGX010000175.1, on the reverse strand, counting down.
TCGGAAGAATATCTTCTGAAAGCACTTGAATTGAATCGAAAGTTAGGATATAACGGTGAAGTGTTTTTCTTTTATGAGGGACTTCGCAAAAATGAAGGTCAACTGGCCAGGGCTCTTCTGAAAACCTATTATCGCCGTCCGGCACAGTTTCCATTTTAAAACTCGTTATCAACGATAGATATATACAATTTTCCCTGAAGTCTATTTTATGTTTGACGTGTCACTCTGGTAATATTCCCACTCTTCCTGATGGATTGATTTGTGTTCACCCACATCATCAGGTCTTGACAGGCTGTCGCGAGTAACGGTATCATTCTGCTCTTTCTTTTCCTTCATATCTCTGGAACAGGAGCCGATAAACAAACCAATCCACACAAGTATAATTAACCTGATCATAAAACTTGCTACTTTAACAGGGTCATTTTTTCGGTTTTGACGACGCTGTTGGAAATCAATTTATAGATATAAACACCGCTGGAATATTTTTCCGAGGAAAATTGGAATCTGTAACTGCCCGGCTGGTGACGGCGATGAACCAATTCTTCAACGAGTTGCCCCGCGATATTATAGACTTTCAGGCTAACGTCGCCTTCTTCAAGTAAAGAATATTCGATAGTTGTGTGTCCGTTAAATGGATTTGGATAATTCTGTTTCAGACTGATTTTATCCGGTATTGAAGTCACGATTCCATTGGTGATAATTTCATACTCGATGTCATCGATATTCAATGCCCAATCTTCGTTCTGATTCGGACTGAACAGGAGTATTGCATCAAGAGAAACTATTGGCCCATCGATTTTCCCGTTACCAACACTGAAATTATTCCAGGGGTCATTTTGGAAGTCCCAGACATATTCATGCCAGTTCCCGTCGCCAATAATGTCTATTTTATCGGAAATCTCGGTCCCGCCTACCATATCATCGACAGTGACGGCAACCGCTTTTCCGTTTCCATCTGTGGTTTTTAAGCGTAGCCTGATGAGGCCGTTCCGGGAAAACCCGCGATTCAGAAATTTGTCGCCCCTGTTTGCCAGAATACGAACTGTCCAGTCGTTTGTGCTGGAAGCGTTATCCTTGAGCAGCAGCTTCATGGAACCGGTTCCGGAATAATAATCAATGTTATCGACTTCAAGAATTGATTCAGTACTGATACCGGTTGTTGAACCGCTGTATGTCAAATCTGTATAAAAGACCCCCAGGGTGTCCCCGAAATCAGCGATTGTGTATTCATCGGGAAACTGATAATATTTTCTGGCCAGCAGGTTCCACAAAGCCATTTCGTCATCGTCATAACCCAGGGCCCACATTCCGCTTCCCAGCAGCTTGTTATTCATAACCAGATTGTATTTCAGGTTAAGACTCTCATCATCATCGCACCAGACCTGATACCACTTTTGGTCTGTATAATAGGAAGTCCAGGGGACTTTGTAGCTTGAGGACCAGTTGCGTCCCTCGTTTCTGAAGATGTCTGCCGCAGAAGAATAAAACACTGACCCGATGTAATATTCGGAGCTTGAACCTTCTGTACTACTCAGTGTCTGCCACCGATTTCCGTAATAGGGAGTGCCGAGGATTAACTTTTCCGGGTGTGTTTGAACAACATCTCCGTAGTGGTCCATTACCGAGGACGTGATTGAATTTGTCAATCCCTCAAGTGGAGCTGTCGGTCCGGCCGTCGAACTCCAACTACCCCAGAAAGAATATCCCATAATAAAAATATAATCACAGGCATTGGCCAGTCCCGCCAGATCCCACCGGTCACTCCAGTTGATGGCCGGTCCGGCAAAGGATACTTCATATTCTTCGCCAAGTTGACTGTGAACGGAGTCTGTCAACTGGCTCATAAAGCGGTTCATAATAGTACCCCGGTCTTCGGTTTTAGGCGCTTCAAAATCAATATTAACACCGTCAAGATTGTAGCTGCGTATCTCGGAAATAACATTGTTGATAAAATTTAATTTATTTGAGGCGTCGTTGATCAGAGTGTGCATTTCCTCATCGTCAAATTCAACCACACACATCACTACCTTGACACCGTATTTGTGGGCATTGTTGATCATTGCCGACCAATCCCCCGGCCATCCGGACGGATTCGAGAGAATACCGGTCGGACTTGTACCCCAGTCAAAAACCGCAATATGACTCAGCAGATTGTATTGGAAATATTGTGGTGCGGAGCTGCGTTCCCAGTAGGGTAAATAACCAAATACCGCTTTGTTGAGATACCGGCTTGATGCAGCGCTTTGATTCATAGGAACAATTTCAACAACCGGTGATTTTGCTACTTGTTCGGATTTAAATTGATTGTAATACTCCCATTCAATCTGATGAATTCCCTTTGGTTCAGGTTGAGAAAAAAGGACAGTACTTATAAGTATGGTGATTGAATACAGAATTTTCTTCATTGAGTTTAATTTTTCCTTGAGTTAAAAGTCCTGAAAACATGCCCGCTAATGTAAACTTAAATTTTATTACCGAAAATTGCTAAAATTATTCCCAATCAACATTTCTTCCGCTGCACATTGTCATTTGTCTGACATTTACGAAATATTATTCACGATCCGTCCTCTCAAATTGCTTGTTTTAGAATCAGTCATTTTTTGTCCATACCGCTTACAGGCCGTTATTGCCATTTATCGAACGGAAGTGGAATGTACCTCACCGATATGGTAGATTCACATTTAGAAGAGGAAAAACAATACCGAAGGATTTAAATGACAGATTGCACTGAATTACTGAAAACTTTTAAAATTATCTCTGCCGTCCTGCTGATCCTGTTTTCCGTCTTTTTACTTAATTTAAAAAAGGGTAACCGCCTCAGTCATCGATTTCTGGCGGTTTTTTTCCTTTCCCGGGCAAGTATTCTTCTGACTATGCTGTTCTGGGAATATGATCTGGTTTTGAAAATACCGAACCTGGCGTACCTGTCCACGCCGTTTTTGTTTCTCTATGCACCCATGCTGTTTCTTTACACAGACTCTGTGACCCGGCCGGGTTTTCGTTTTTCACCGGTAAAAATGCTCCATTTGATACCCTTTATTGTCCGAAGTCTGATTTATGAAAATATTTTCTCTAAAGGGAGTTCTTCTGAATGTAGACGGACGATTCCGGTCTTTCAGGTGTTTATCTTTTCGATGTCATTGACACGAAGGTATACTAAAAAATTGAAGACGGAGGTTTTATGAAAAACAGAAACACGAAACAGTTTAAAATGGTCCTGGCAGTTATCTTGGCAGCAAGCGGCGGCTTGTTTGCAGTACCCGAGGTGAGCATACACTATATGGGTCATTGTTCATTCATTTTGCAATTTGACAACGGCGTATCGGTTTTGACGGATTACGGTACTTCAAACTGTTGGGGACTTGCCAGTCCGATTTATGATATCGGTGATTTTATACCGACAATTCTTACTTACTCCCACCGTCATGACGATCACTACAACGAGGATCGTAAACCGGAAGGAGCACTATATCAGTTAGAAAACAGCGACAGTCTTGATATTGATGGCCTGAGCATCCGATCTGTCCGGGTATGTGAGGGGATTGTTGGAGTTGAAAGCAGTACCGCATTTATCTTTATGTATAAAGGATTTAAAATTTGTCATCTGGGTGATGCCCAGGCGGATATAATGGCGATCGGAGATAAATTTCATCAAAATGACATGTGGGCCCTGTTTCCGGAACAGTTTGATCTTCTGCTAATGACGGTTGAAGGTGTCGAGCAATTCATCCCGGAAACGGAAATTTTTGTCAATTTACTAAAGCCAAAACGGATTATTCCGATGCACTACTGGACAGAAGCATATAAAACTCGTTTCTTTAACCATCTGGAAGATCAGAATTCCATAATTGGAAGAAATTATCAGATATTGACTGATAATATTGCAGATTGTTATTTGTCATCTGAGGCTTCTGATGTTTCACCTGTACGGGTTATTAGCCTTACGCCGGCGGCTTAGGTTATTTCAGATATGGATAATAGCGGGCAAATACAGATACCCAGCACAAATGAATTACTTCAGAATTATCCCAATCCATTTAATCTTCAAACAACTTTCAGTTATCAACTACCGATTGAAGCAAAATTAACTCTTAAAATTTACAATATGTTGGGAGAAGAGGTACGAACTTTTGTAAATGGAAAAAATTCTGCCGGCAAATATTCTGTTGTTTGGGATGGAAGAGATAATTCTGGTAGCCCCATTAGTTCAGGCATCTATCTTTATCAGTTGAGATTAGATAATAACTATCTAAAAACTAAAAAAATTACTTCTCTTAAAATATGGGTAATTTCCTGTAGGTATATTCATCCTCCTTATTTTCTGTAAAATACTTATATCTTCTTGCAGAGGTCCGGAAACGGACCTTTTTAACTATTTTCACTTTTAATCTGTCTAAAAATACATAAAATGCTTGAAAGTCAGTATTATATGTGTTTTTTAAAAGATAAGGTGTGATGATAAACTGAAATGTTAACTGTTTTAAGATCGAAATTATTTTAAAATAACAAATGGAGCCTAAAATGTTAAAAAGAATATCTGTTGTAATAAGTTTCTGTTTTCTTTCTATGCTTATTCATTCGATTAACGTTTATTGCCAGAGTGGAAATATCTCAGGCACAGTAACGGATAATTCCGGCGTTCCGGTTCAGAATGCAGAGGTCTTTGTTTACGGAAGTGATATCGGCGACATCTCTGATGCTGATGGTCACTATCAACTTTCAGGAGTAACCTGCGGCTCGCCGCGTTATATTGTCTGTGCCATTAAAGAAGGTTATGTTACGGGCATGAAAGGCGAAATCGATGTTCCATCTGAAGGTGCTGCTATGGTGGATTTTACGCTACAAGAAGAAAATGCCGATAATACCCACCGCTCACAATTCTTTGAAGTAAAAATGTGCTATCTTATTGACCATCCCATTGTCACATCAGATGTTATTCAACCGCGGGAAGATGCCCTTTTGGACACGCTGCTTTACCCGGATTCAATTAAAGTTTATATGCGAGCCGGCAAGCACATCGATCCTACCGATCCGGTTATTGCCGGCATCGCTAATGAAATTCTTTTGTCCATTCCCGATTCGTTAAGGACCCATCAAACCGAAGTAGCAAGACGAGTTTATATTTGGGTTGTAACTCATATCCATTACGATTTAATGAAAAATTATCCCGGCGATTTAACCTGCGGAAACTGGCAGACGGTTAACGGCGGCTGGGGACATAATTTTAATGACTGGTGCTACGAACCGGCGGAAGTTGTAGCACAAGAACGGGCGATTTGTATTGAATTTGAGCGGCTGGCTTCGGCTCTGCTCAGGGCGCTTTACATTCCTGCTCGTCCGGCGCCGCTGAAAGCACATCCGGTAACTCAGTGGTGGGTTCAGCCGCCCGACAGCGCCGGCTATTGGGCAAATATGGAAACATCTGGTGGAAGCGGTGAATATTGGGCTAATGGTGACTCCTTAGCTAAATTTCCCAGCAGGCAAGAACATGAAATCGCTTTCTGGTGGCAAAATGCTGATGCTCCTATTCAAAACAATTGGAATTCCGGTTACAACCATTTATGGCAGGAAACCGGAGGCTCTACCCGATTGGAAAGGAGCGCTTCAGGTTTAGCTGTAGCGCAAACCATGCTCGCCGAATTTGAACAATATGGCAGATTCATTTCCTCTGGCCCCCGCCCTATTCCTGACCAACCCGATTATGAAGTGTATATCAAAGGCTCCAATATGGATTTATCAACCATGGAAACAGGACAGGAGATAACTTACTGGTTCCCAATATTTCAAACGTCCCGCTACAATGAAGTGCTGCAAACTGCTGTCTGGACCAGCCATCCCGAGTGGGTAATCGCTCAGTGGGTTGAAACATTATCCGACCCGATTTACGGCAAAAGTATAGATTTACAATACATCAGTTTCTATTTACAGTCTCTTACTGAAAAGGCTGATAATTTGCTCAATGCCGGTTTTGAAGAAGGCAGCGATGATCCGTTTCAGTGGGCAGAGTTTATGGTTTCACCCGGCAGCGCTGTATTGGATCGTTCCTCCATTTCACATAATGGCGGATATTCGGCTCATATCAGCGGCAATCAACAGCAAACAATTGCCTCCTATCGTCAAACACTTCCAATCACACCGGGTGACCATGTGCGAATCAATGGTTGGATAAAAACGCAAAACCTGAATGGGAATGCCACCCTTGAAATTATCTTCAACGGCGATGGATTGGATAATCCGCCGCCTTTTCCACAGGTTAAACCGAATATTTCCGGAACTCATGGCTGGACATGGGTGAATGGAGGCGCCACTGCTCCCCAGGGCGCTGAGCGGGTAACTATTGGCTGCACATTATTTGGACAGGGTGAAGCCTGGTTTGATGATATTCAATTAACTGTTTGGAATTCCGACAATATTACGCCCGACAGACCGCCCATCTATGTTTCAATAATTACTCACAACGAAGAACCTTCATCAAGACCAGGCGGTTATCCTGATTTTGTTAATAATGAATCGGCTTTTTGGCAGCATCGAGAATCGCTCATTGAATTTGCCAGTATGCTTCATGCAGAAGGAGTGAAATACAACTACCAATCTGATTGGAATTTCCTGCTTGCAGCAACAAAATATGACACTGGCGCTGCTTCCACAAATAGCAAAAATTTTCTGCGTTATCTGAAAGAAGATTTAGGGTTTGAGATTGACCCACATGCCCATGAAACCCAATACAATTATGCTGATGTAGCATATTTAATTGAAGAATTGGGAGTTCCGGTTTCTCAAACAACAGGTGGATTTCTTGCTTTTCCTCCCGAGTCTTCAAAATTAGAATATTTCCGGCAGCCAATCACCGGCAGTATTTATTCTGACTACACCTGGCAGGCTGAAATTCTCTGGGGTGGAGCTACACTATTTCATCAAAATGAAGATAGCCTTTGGATTTCCGTAATTTGGAAGCCACAAGATAACGAACATTTTTTGACACATGATGAAAATGCCCCGCTTCCTGAAGTTGGCGGTTATCGGAATAATTGGCAGGGATTAAATAAATTGCTTCAAAAACAGCAGAATGGAGAACTTGAAGATGGCAAAATTTACACGCAGACGATTTTTGCAGGACAGAATTCAATGCTCAATCCACAATTCATTCAAGATTTTCAACAACAGATTCAGGCGTTATCCGAATATACCAGAGCAGGTTTAATTCAATGGGTTGGGCTTGCCGAAGTGATTGATATTTGGGAAAGCCAATACAATTCCGAACCCAATCTTCTTCCCTTTTTGGAAGATACATTTTCCATTCCTTTTGAAGATTCACGGTTTGGAATTTTCGGCGCTTATGTTTTAGAATACAGATGGTTTATGCAGCAAATGGGATTCGATGAAAATGATTACTGGAACTGGGTGGATGGTCATTTCGAGAATTTAGCAACCCATTGGACCCGTTCTAATACTCAACTGATCTGGGAATTGATAGAACCTGATCTGGATGGAAATTACAACTGGGACATTATAACTAACCCTGACGGAGTAATTACCAACGTGTACGACAGTCCCGCTGGTGTTAATATGCTTGGTTGCATCCATGTTGGAGAGGGACCGGATGGTTTCAGAAATCCATTAGAGCATCCAACAGCATGGCAAAATTTTCTAAAGGCTGCCGTAGAACGGTACAATGGTGATGGCGATAACGATATAAACGAATTTGTTCATCTCAAATACTGGCAAATCGGCAATGAAATATTCCCATTAACAAATGCCGATGTTTCGCCAGAACAATATGCTCAAATAGTTTCAATATCTGAACAGGCAATACATACGGTTGACCCGGCGGCTAAAATTTGTCTTATTGCTCCGACACAGGGATTTTCAATAGATACGTTTTTACAGCAAACGATTATTGAGCTTTCAAATCTTCAGGTAGAATTTGATGTGCTTGATATTCATCATTGGGGAAAAGCAGATAATTATAAAATGACGGCTGTTCCCATGTATCGTACTTTTTTAAATGATTATGGCTGCAATAATGTCGAGATCTGGAGTTGTGAGCATGGAACGTGGTGCTATCAGCCTGATAATGAACCGTTCCAGACAAAAGATGAACAGTCTGAAAGTCTGATTAAACGATATTTATGGAATTTTGCCAACGGGTTAGACAAACTTTTCTGGAACAACCTGATGGAATGGCATGGTTTTAAAGATAATCCGGGGTCGATATTTAATTCACAGGGTTTAATTGGTGATGGTTCGTTTTGCAGTGAACCCACTGAAGAATTGAACCATCTCCGGAAAAGTTATTTCTGTTATAAAAAATTGGCTGAAAATATTGATTTCGATAAAGCCGAGCTTGTCGGTGAAAATTCCTTTCACGATGAGTTAAACGGAAATTACGGATACACATTTAAAGACCTGAAAACTAACGAGAATTTCTATTTTGTATGGACAGAATCGGAATCCGCTGTTTATTCCTTTTCAATCAATTCT
>JAHJGX010000174.1 GCA_018824205.1 bacterium | reverse complement strand
TTTATAGACCTGACCACTTTGATACAGTTTGTGTTTCTTGAAATCTTCTTTCAGAAAGAGTTCCAGTTCTATTTCATCATCATCGATAATTCCTTTTTCTTTCAGGACTGTCCGTAATTCGGATATGTATTTGGAGTCATCGATGCTGTGATAATGTAATTCCTCGATAATCCGTAAATCATGCGTTAAAGAATTATCATACTTTCTGGTATATTTATCCTGAGTGTTATCCATCTGAAAGGGAAAATAACGCGCTCCCCTGCCGATCAGCTGCGCTTCGGCAATGGTGGTCTTTCCCGGCCTATTATGCCTTGTATCGCGCTCGGTGTAGAGCCGGACAATATCGAACAAATTCAGCACGTCCCAACCTTCGTTCAGTTTCTGTACCGCGAAAATCGCCCGGATATCGTTGTCCTTGTCTTCCAGCCGGTTCAGCAGCAATTCCTGCTCGATAACCTCTTTCCGATCCTGCGTCCGGATGCTCTTTTTATCCAGGTTTTCTTCATTGACATTCAGGCAGTACTTCGGCGCAAAGCTGCTATTCAGGCGATGCGCCAATTGACTGTCACTGATACCCTCATCTTTATAGAATTGAAAAACTTTCTGAATCAGTGGAATGGATAACCGTTTCCGGAGTTCCGCAATATCAATGGCTTTGAGTTTATCGAAAATCTCATGAAAGAAATTTTCATTTTCCTGGGATTGGGCGATGGTGCGCTGGGCTTTGAACAGGATGACCGGCTTCAGGAAAATCCCATGTTTCCCGGCAACATCCTGCCGGTACTGATTCAGGAGAACCGCCTGCAGTATCCGGTCTCTCTTATCAATATTGGCTTTCAGGATATGCACATCTTTGGAATAGCCATGCAAACGAAAATCGGCAAGATCGTATCGATAGATGATCTTATTTTCATATTTATGAACAATATCCCGATCAGAATAATCGATGGTCGCCGTAAATTCCAACAGCAGGTTCTTTGAATTGGTTTTAAATAACTTCTCAACCGTATTTTCCCAGGTGGGAACAAAATCGGCATCAATCTGATTGTTATTTTTCTTTTTAGTCAGCGCCTGACTGTGATGGGCTTCATCGGAGATCAGCACAATCCGCTTGTCCTTGAAATCCTCAAAAGTCAGCGAGTTCTCTTTTTCCGTGTACAAATCGCTGTGCAGTTTCTGGATGGTTGTAAAACAGATATTGATCGCTTCCGGGTTGGCGGCTTCGAAATTATCCACTCTCTGTATCTCGACCCGCTTATGGTCTATGGTGACCGTCTGGTTGAATAAAAACTTCCGGGATGACGCATTCAGGAAATTGTCAATGGTCTTATCAATAATATTGGTGGACGGCACAAAAAAGAGAAAATTGCGATACCCTTTTTCATAGAGATAGAGAATCAGCCCCGCCATGATCAGGGTCTTGCCGCTGCCGGTCGCCATATTGGTGAGCAGGTGGATTGGCGACAGTTTGAAATCAAATTCCTTTTCGTAATAACAGATAAAGCGCTGAAAAGCCTCCACCTGGTAGGGACGCAAAACAAATTCCGGATTGAGATTTCCAGATAGATGCTTGGGAATTTCGATCTCTTTAATCGGGTCTTCACCAAACTTCATTAACAGACGATCATATAAAAGCGTCGCCATGGATCAGCCCTCGTAAAACAACTTATTCAGTTTTTTATCTTCTTCCGATACTTTGAAATCCTGGTCGTCGATCTCCGTCAGGTTCACATATAGCTGGTTCTTGTTGAGAATATCCATCAGGACTTCTTTCTGCTTCGCCAGGGACAATTCCTTGAACTCAGCAATATTCGCATCCATCCGATTGATGTCCACATTATAATTGAGAAAACTCCGGATTTTCATCTCTTCCCAAATTGCGAGGATTGCTTTTGTATCTTTAGCATTCCGGATGCGCTCAATAAAGGCTTCATTGTATTTCATCAGTTCACAATAGATGAAATCACCGCCGCCTTTCCAATTGACTGCTTTGGAAATACCACTCTGATCATATTCCAGTTCTTCAAGCAGTTTTCCATCTTTTTTTATATTTTTGCCAACTACTTTATTCAAACGTTCAACAGGTAAATCTTTCATATAACTCATTTGTTCTATTCCAATATATTGAATATTCATTTTATGAGATACAGAAATAGATGTACCACTTCCAATGAAGAAATCTAAAAATATTTCATTTATGTTCATTGAAATATCAATAATTCTATTTAATAAAGCTTCAGGTTTAGGTGTATCAAATACTTTATCTCCAAATAATTCCTTGATTTCTTTATTCGCAATTCTTGTTGTTCCTATATCTTTTCCAAACCATATACTTTCAGGCACCCTTCCTTCCTGATCTGATAGATATATTTTTAAAATTAATCGCGTTTCGTCTTTGTTAAATATTACAGATTTATCCCTTATTTTTTTTATCATTGTTTCTTTACTAAATCGCCAACCATTTTTAGGAGGATGAATAATTTTGCCGGAAGGTGTTACGATATCATATATCAAATTGGGACGATAAAGTGCATTTCTAATATCCCCAGTTCTCCAATCTCCTTTTGGATCATGATCAGGATTAGAATAATTAGTATTATGTTCTTCTGTTCTTTCAAGAAGTCCTAAATTAAACCTTTCAGATTTTCGATAACAAAGTATGTAATTATGATGTACTGAAAGATTTCCTGAATAACCTTTTCCTTGAATACTATGTTGCCAAATAATGCATCCTATAAAATTACTTCTATCAAAAATCTCATCACAAATAATCTTAAGATAATGATCTTCACTGTCATCAATATTTATCCATATTGATCCATCAGGTCTTAATAATGTTTTAGCAATTTCAAGTCTATTCTTTATGAATGTTAACCACGTAGAGTGATTGAAATTATCATTATACCCGAAACTGTCATTTCCTGTATTATATGGCGGATCGATATAGATCAGTTTGACCTTTTCCCGGAATTGCTCTTTCAGGGAGTGCAGCGCCAGCAGGTTATTGCCCTTGATGATCAGGTTTTCCCGGATCGTGCCGTCTTTATCCCGTTTGAATTCCGTGACTTTTTCTTCGCCGTTGACCGTATAGCGTTTGAAGCTGGTCAGGACTTTCGGGTCCAGCAGGCGGTCGATCTCATCTTGCGCCAGGACCTCATTAAAGAAAATTTCTTTACGCTTTTCTTCCTCTTTGCTCTGCCCGCCCTCCAGCACACAGTCTTTATAGGGCCAGACCAGCGCGACTTCGCCCCGTTCTTTCAAGAATTTGCCGTCAATCGTCAGCCCGATCTTATTGCGGAACTTGGTATAGGAGCTGGCGTAGAAATTCTTGTCCTGCACATAGTCGATGAAGGTGTTGATATTGAAAACCCAGTGACCTTTGATCTCGTCGAAGAATTTGGCTTTGATCTGAGCGTTATCCAGCAGCAGCCCGATCAGTTGCCGGTCGATTTTCCAGGCTTTATCAATGACTTCGCTTTTCAGCAGGTCGCCATCCTGATCCACAAAGCGAGGATCGGATTTTAAAAGAGACCGTAAGGTTTCATTGAAGGACATAATTGTTTCCTGTATTTACATATTAAGGTCCGGGATATTCCCGGTTTGTAAGACGGGTAAATTCCCGAATCTGCCGTCTGTCCTGGGGCGCTTCATTGCAGTCAAGCCAATCTTCCAACACCATTTGTTTTTCGTCATCCCACTGGATTAAGCTTTTTCTAAGCCAGTAATTGATTATCGCCAGGGGTTTGATAATTCGTCTGTCAAATTGCTGTATAAGGAAATCGGTCAGATCATATTCAACGGTCGAGACGCCGTAATCGAGCGCCAAGGCGCAGGCAGCGATCATTTTATCTGTTCGGCTAAAATAAAAAGGTCTTCCGTTTCTTTCGTTCAGAACAAGGTCAGACTCAACCAGCTGATCGACAATTCTAAAACGGTTCTGAATTTGCGGATCTTTCTCAATCGTCCCACCCAGGCATTTCAATTTCGATCGGTATTTCATACGCCAGGGATATTTTGTTTTAAATTTCTGTGTCCGTACAATCTCGTCACAAACCATTTCAATCGTGACACACTCGAAGCGAGGATCAATGAACATATCCGGGGCTATCCGGATCAGCATCAACACACTACAGGTATCACATATCAAAATCATAGATGCTCTTCGGTCACTTCCAAGTTTTTCAACTGAAGCAATTCATCTTTCAGACTAACCATATCCAGGTAATTTTCAAGGGCAAACAACTCACCCAGAATTCGGGGCGCTAAATGCTCCGCCTGATCCAGTACCAGATTGACAAATAAAGGACTCAATTCCTGATAAGTGTTGATAAATTGTCTGACATTATCCGATCCTAACAGGATTTCATAAATTGATCGAAACTTTTTTCTCAGATTGGTATCAGCGGGGCCATACTTCAAATCAAATCCTGAATCTGTTTCCTGAATCCGCTTAACAACGCCACAAATAGCATGGTGATTATTAAGGCTGTATTGTTTCAGGCTGTTGATCTGAATCCCCGGCTCCATTCCTTTTATCATAGAATAAATTTCCCCGATATAGCTGTCCGGAAATTGCGCATGGCTGGCTACGATATCACAGAAATCTTCTTCGGTATCATCGATCGTCATGGATTTGTTATCACGCAGAATGGAATGGACAGTTTCATGAAGAAGTGGAAAAATCAAATCCATGACATTTGTTTTGATATCAACGAATACCACACGGTGATTATATATCCGGGTAAAAAAGGCATACAGTTTTGATACTGGAAATTCACAGAAAATGACATAAATATCGAGAAGCGACAACAGGTGAAAAATGTGATGATAATCCATCGGCTTATTATCGGGAACTCCTGCCATCAGTCGCATTTGCCGGGCAATGATTCTGGCATTTTTCGATGTCTGTTCTAATACTGATATGATCGGCTGTATTTTTACCGGACCTGAGGCTGGAAACAATTTTTTATACTTTCCTGCCAGTTCTTTCATTTTTTCCTGTTGTTCAGAATCTACTTTTAATTTACGCTTGGAGCGATATACCGGTATCTGAATATCATTATCCGATTCCCTGATAAAGAGTTCATCCGGATCAAGGCTTAATATATCGCAGAGCGTTATCAGGTATAATCCTTTCGGAATCTGCCCCTTAATCCAATCGTTGACAGCCTGTCTCGAGACACCGATTTTATCAGCCAACTGTACGATGGAAAGTCCCTGTGAAGCGGCGCTTTCCCGAATGACTGAACCGTCCCATCTCATATTTCCTCCTTTTGAAACGCAAAATTTTTCATTACTTGTAAACTTATCTTTACATATTTGCTGAAAATTTACATAGGAATAGTACAAATGTAAAGAAAATTATTGACTCATTTCAAAGGAGAACAGATATTATTTCGATCAGCAGCTCCAGGGATAGGTATCTGCTTTATTCCTGTTATTTTCCCATTGGAGTAATTGAAGATTTGATATATCATCAGAACCACCTTTTGATTCAGGATAAATATGATCAATTTCCCAACCGTATTCAGAGTCAGTATTGCCATGATCCGAAAACCTGATGAGTTTTCCACAGATATCATATCTCCAGACATTTTCATCATAACCAGAAATTATCAGACCCTTCCTCCAAACTTGAATAATCAAACTTTCATTTGCTTCCTTAAATGGATAAGACATATTTACTTCTCCTTCCGCACCCCTTTAAAGGGTTTGTTGTTACTGGTTTTTTGGTCCATGAATTTACCGTCATCGGTAATACGCTTGACCCAGTGATCGGTTTTAGGGTTGTGGGTTTGTGAGCGGTCTTTCACCGCTCCGTGTCTGTGACCGTCGCCGGTCGGGGCCCGCCTACCCAGGCAGTTCGGGCAGGGATTCTTGGCCATAATAGCCTCCATTTAATAGTCAATGTTCTCATTTCAAACAGGAAGTTTCCACTATCAAACAGAAATGTTCTCAATTCAAATGAGAAGTTTCTTATTCCAAACAGGGATTTTCTTGTTTCAAATAGGATGTGTCTCATTCCAAATAGGAAATTTCCTATTCCGGACAAGAACGATCTTATTTCAAACAGGAAGTTTCCTATCTCAAACAGGGATTGTCTTGTTTCAAATAGCAATTTTCCTATTCAGGATTGGAAGTTTCTCATTCAAGATAGGAAATAGCAGCAATGATAAATAAATTCCTACGAAGGGGCTCCTTCAGAACAAAACTCAAAATTCAAATGTCAAACAAATTTCCCATCAGGGACTCCCGATGGAGCAAAATCCCACCGTAGGCGCCCCTGCGGGATAATATCCAATAACCCAAACAATGAATGGTCAGTATTATCTCGTTTAGAATTTGAGATTTGGGTAATTGTCTCACCAGAGACTCCTGTTGGAGAGATTTGTTTGAATTTTGCTCCGGCAGGAGTCCCTGTTGGGAGTATTTGATATTTGTGATTTCTCATTAGACTTCCGCAATCGTATCCAGTATCTTCAGTTGAAACGACTGTCCCTGAAACAGGTTTTGAAACGTTGTAATGGATGGCCGGGAACAGAGCACTGCCCGCTGACCCTGAAGAATTCCGGCATATTTGCCAAGCAATATGCAGCCGTTGGTGTGGGTCTTCAATCCTTTAGCACCATCACCAGCCCAGTTGCCGGAATGAATCAGGATAAAGGAACGGTCGGGAACCTCTGTTATCCAGTAGACCCGTCCGTATTTTTGTGAGATGCGGATTTGAACAGTATAAGTTCCTGAGGGAATACA
>JAHJGX010000173.1 GCA_018824205.1 bacterium | reverse complement strand
TAAGGTACAAGCAAATAATACATATGTATGGTCACTACATTCACACTTGCAAAACCCCAATTCAATAATAACAATATGTTACGAGTTTAGATATTAAAATATTAAACACTTTTTCCTGTTCTGTGTTAAACTTGGGTTAAGGAAATATCACCATTTGAGGTTATAAAGAAAGAGGGCGACCAGTACAATGTTTACTCAATTAATAAAATGGGATTACCGGATATATTCCCAACAAGGATCATAGAAATAAAGGAGAGCCCAACCGTTTTTGGCATTCTGTTGTTACCGTCGATTAAACAGATCACGTTTGCCCCCGGACATATTAGGATAAAAACTATTCAGCGTATAAAAAATATTCCTGAAAAGACTTTAAGGGAAGAAGGATGGTTGAAGAGCAAGCCCAAATCGAAAGTATATAACCCATAATTATAAAATGAGTCTCCAAGAATACATAAATTGTCCCAATTGTAATGTAAGGTACAGAATTCCACGTACCGACCAACGGCTTAAAATAACTTGCAAGAACTGCCAAGAAGTATTTTATAACTATACAACAGGCACACCCCCTAAGAAGCAAAAAAATAAGTTCGTAATACCCGGAATTATTATTGCAATTATAGTTGTTGTTTTTTGGTTTACTCAGGATTCATCAACTCAAGCATTTAAGCCCGGGGAGTCAATTTTTTCAAGGGTAAAATCAAACAATTGGGTAACAATTGATTATGGCAGTTTGGTGAATACATCAACCCTTACACACAGCGGAGAAACAGTCGGCGAAATAATACGTAAGATTCCTAATTATACTGATGATCTCAAAGGGCTGGTACAGCAATACTTGGAACCATATTCAATATTATGTCATGACGTTTTATTGTCCACTATTGAACCAGATACGCTTCCTCTTGTAAATATCCTTGTTCATTACCAGGTAGGGTCAGAACAACCTGCTTGGGTGGATTTGTTTCGGGAGGGACATTTTCAATTATACTATAACACTCATCTGATTAGAATATTTTTGAAAGGGTCTAATCAAGCAAATAGTTATGAGAAATATCATTCTATAATAAGACATGCAATTCAAGATGTTATCTGGAGTAAAAATACATCCATTGACAATGTAGAAGTCTATGTATTTAATAATGATTATGCTAGAACCGAGATTAGACTAAATACCATCCCGATAATATTTAATGAAGAAGAATTAGAATTATCGCCAAAACGTAAATCTATTGATCTTGCAAGCATTGAAGCATTTCTAAACCAAGGTGTTATTCTGGAAGCTGTCGAAGTGGATGCTAATAATGATTTGTATTTCTACGGGCGGAAAGCTCGAAAACAGACTCTTGATGGGTACCCTCTTTCTTTATCGGATGTCGCAGTGATTTATAGATCGGTTTTCCATTACGGTCACAATGCTCCATATATAAGTCTTGATAATCATGAAGACAATAGATATGCCAAGGTCAATTTTGGAGGACATTTAGAAAACACTCGTGTTGGGAATGTCGTATTAGAAGCTGATAAATTATTTAAGGCTTTAGCCACAGGTCTTGACCCCAATACACATAATCTAATTAAATCAAAAATCACAAAGGAAGTCCCCGACTTTTTAACGGAGGATGAACGCAGTCTGCTTGAAAATATTGGGGAAGGTCACATACAAATACGATACTGGTTTTATCCTGATTCCATCGGAACTGTAACCGATGGTTCAATTGGGGCAGTATTAACTTATCAGTTTCTTGCAGATGTTGAGAGAATGGACATCAAAGTAAGTGTAAGTAATGCTGTAAGGGAAACAATAAATAATTTAAACCAAAATTACAGTCAATATGAAAAGGCAGAGAAAACATTTCAAGAATTGAGTACGGTGGGAAAAATTATGGCGCTTGTTAACTGGCTGAAGGGGATGAATATGGATGACAGAATTGAGCTAGATGAATTGCTTTCGGTTA
This sequence comes from bacterium, assembly GCA_018824205.1. Taxonomy (GTDB): domain Bacteria; phylum Fidelibacterota; class UBA2242; order UBA2242; family UBA2242; genus B118-G9. Next base: position 1,240 of record JAHJGX010000173.1, on the reverse strand, counting down.
AGATACCCGCCTTTGTAACACCTAAAAAAACAAAGAAAATGTTTGCAATTTCAGCAGCTGCCTATCTAAGTAATTCATATTTAAATACTCAAAATGTCAGAGACTATACTAAGGTTTATTACATTTCCCATTTACTTGATAAATATAGTTCAACTACTTCAGATAAATATTTTCTCGATGTGGCAGGAGATTATTTTTCTCAAATTGATATTTCAGAAATTGCACCCACTGAATATAATGACTTGAAGCATTCTTTAGAGTCTATAGAAAGGCAAATTGAACAGAAAAAAATGACATTAAACAGTTACAGTTCAAGAGATGTTAACAATTACAATAAGTTGATAGATCAACAAAATGTTCTAGTGAATAAATTGAATAATATGCGCATAGAAAGCCGGTGTATTACCTCAATCGGTGGTGGTATAAACCTTCGTCCAAGTGAATTTAAACGTATTTCACGTAATAGAAATTCACCCAAGCTCCGAGAAATATCGAAATTAAAAAACAAAATAAAGACTGTTGGAAAAATTGCAATATCTGGTAATTGGATACGTAGCAGTCCCGCCGGAATAGGTGGCTCCAGAATAAACAAACTACCAGCCAATTCTTGGGTATTATCTAAATCAGTTAACGGAAAAATTGAATATAATTTTCATTCTAACTCAGGAGATTATGCGTCAATGTCTCTTTCCCCAGATTTAAAAGAATGGTACTCGAAAACTGTAGTAAATGGCTCTGAGGATATAGTGAAATATTCTAAAACATCAAATCGGCTTCAGGTAAACCATAGTGGTTTCCTAAATGAATCTACTGGAAGAATCTCATCAAATGGGAAGAGGATTGAATTTTTCCGACAATAAAACTGTATGAGAGCTATGGATCAAAGCACTCTAACCCGCAATCAAACTGACGTGAAAAGCGATAGCGTTGATTCGGTGCTTTGTGGAATAAGTTTGCGGGGTAATGGGAATTGCCCTGTCGTGAGGTTGTTTCATCAGGTCTTGACAATAGGATAATGAATGATTAAAATAGATTTACGATGAGCAGAAGTCCACAAGATTGGTTTAAAACTTTGTCTATAAAGAAATTTAAATATTTCTCTATAGAAAAACTTATTTTTTGGGCACTTCCGGTTTTAGTGTGGAATCATATCCAAGCCACCTAAGTGAAACAGGATTGCAATTCGGTAATTATTGAAATCCCGAAAACCTCTGGCGATGGATTTGATTTGTTGTATCTT
>JAHJGX010000172.1 GCA_018824205.1 bacterium | reverse complement strand
CGCTCTCCCCGGCCGTATTTGTACATATTCGTCGGTTCCCAGGAAGCCGTCACCACATAGGGGTTCGGAACAACACAAATATCATCCAATTCCTGTTTTGCCAATGCATCGCTGGAGTCGGCGCCTTGCAATGTGAATTGAAATTTATCTCCCAGCCGGAACGGTTTACTGATTGCCAGAAAATACTGATCGCCCGCCTGAGGCGGATCAACAGTGATCCAGGTAGTGTCCGCATAGGGTACTCCATCCACCAATACCGTATCTATCTCAAATAAAGGCGCAAAACGAATCATCCAGGATGTATAGCGCTTATAAAAGAAATCAGCATCCGGAACGATAATCATAATATCTTCACCATGACTGTATTTTCCATCATAATCCGGATCCGGCAATGCAAAAAGGGCCTCCATAGAATCCGTGACATTATATACACCCACAGTTGAAGGTATTGATTTTATGCCAAACACATTATAAGACATCGTATGAACGGTATCATAAAATGTGATGATATAATCCGAAGGTTGTTCAAGGTTCACCCGGTAGCCGTTAACATCCTCTCTTCTCGGATCCAGGCGAATTTTAGGTACATAGTCAGAATTACCTCCAATGAAACGTGAATTATTTGCATCAATCCAGATTGAAGTATCATTGTAAATCGTTACAGTGACTCCATCAAAAACCGGACTCTCAGCCCCACAAAGATCAACAAAGATACTGTCAAGAGTTAACGTATCTGTAACAACATTCCGCACAGAATAATACGGATGTTTTTCCGTATGAAATTTCGTACCTTCTGTAAATTCAATTTCATAGGTCGTTTGTCCGGATGGTATTTTATACTTTTCCACAATATCAATTTCAATCCGGCCGGTACCCGGCCCGACATGCTCAATATCGCCATCGATCTGTGCCGGAATATATCCCGCCGCCGTCGGACGGGGAGTGGCGATACCACAATTGATATCTGCAAATGTCACCTGGCCCAGCGAATTCATAGATATGATGGCCGAGCATTCCGACGGTTGAAAACCTTCAACACCGTCATTGCTATAGGTATATAATCCATAATCATAAGATACGATTGCGTAATAGTAGGTCTGTCCGTTTTTTACATCTTTATCGGTGTAGGCATGCCGAATACCTGTATCATTACCCAGATTAAATTTAATACCATAGATGTCCACCGGATGAGGACCTTTTTTACCGTCCTGTAAATCAAATTGTGCGATCGGTTTTCGGTAAGTCATATTTCCGTATGAATCGGTAATTACTTTGCTCTCTAAAAACTGCGGTTCGGTCCCTTTGTAAATAAGATAGCCTTCAAAATCATATTCCTGCAAAAAGGGATCAAAGGATCTCTCCGCCACATCATCCCAAACCAGGGTAACTTCCCCGTCACCCGGATAGATTTTCAATGTCGGTTTCAGCGGCGGTTTGGAAAACTGGTAATCCGCATTATATATCTGCTGAACCGCCTTTTTATTTTTTTTAAGGTCGTCCTTGTCTTCACCAAACAGCAGCGCCATGGAATAGCGCTCGGTCTGATTCTTCAATAACGGAAAAGATCCCGAAGAGAAAAACATACTCAGATTATTTGGTTGTTCCTCCCTAGGCACCGGCGGAGACAGGCGGTTAAAAACGCCCCAGTTCCCTTCATCGTCTGTCAATTCATATCTATGCGTCGGGAAAATATCAAAACCTGTTAAACCGATTTGATCCGATTCGTCCGGATCGGTTGAATTATAATTGGGTTCGCCATTTGTCGGCATCCCATCGCCTTCACCTGCATCAGGGCCGGTATAATGGAGTTCATAGGGACCAACACCGTCCTCTCCGACATCATTGTTCAGCGGCTCTTCTGCATCCCACACACTATTGCCATTTACATCCGTAAAAGGTTCCCAATCACAGTCTTCATCATTCGACCAGTGCGGTCGCGGCGCATACCCGTAAACCCGGATAAAATTCGCTCTGCTGATATCATTAAATCCATAGGGATATTCATCCAGGTATTCACCCGGACCATCACTTTCTCTGGATTCATCGATCATGCCGTCACCGTCATTATCCTTGCCATCGCTATCAATGCCGGGACTTTCCAGGAATGCATAGCCGGCATAACCGATTGACCAGCTCCCCGG
>JAHJGX010000171.1 GCA_018824205.1 bacterium | reverse complement strand
TAGAAAAAAAAGAAAAAGAATGCAAAAGCAAAGGGATATCTACATACTGAATTTAAAAAAATGTAAAAAATAACGACTTAGGCCTTGACTTTTAACATAACAGTTACGTGATTGACATCTCTATTGTTTCTTCTTCAATTATTCTGTACAATAGATCAATAATTGGGAGAAATAAGATGGATAAACGAACAAGCGCTGTATTTAACTGGCTTCCGCGAATTTTGTGTATACTATTTGCCCTGTTCATCAGTCTGTTTGCGCTGGATGTATTTTCTGAAGGACACTCTTTATTAAAATCAATCTGGGCGTTTATTATTCATTTAATCCCCAGCTATATTATTGTGATTACATTGGTGATTTCATGGAAACGGGAATGGATTGGGGCATTGATATATACTGTTCTTGGAATTGCTTATATTATTATGGCCTGGGGCAGATTTCCAATTTCCGTTTACCTGCTGATTGCCGGACCGCTGTTTTTAATTGGGATTCTATTTGGCTTTCGTTGGGTTTACAAAGGAGAGGATAAATTAAAAAAAGACGCTAAACCCAAAAAGAACCACCACGATCGTGACGACATGACCGGTGAGCATAAATTTGGTGATACCGGGCAAGCGTTCTTTGCAATTCTGTTTTTTATCGTTTGGTTTAGTGACACTTACTTCTTTCGCTGCACTACATTTCTGAATGATGTTGTCCCGAATTTTGTCAGAGTGCCAATTGGTATGATTTTACTGATCATTTCCGGGTATCTGGCGATAACAACATTGTCTATCGTCTTTGGCGAAGTACGCGAGCTACCATGTGTTATTCGAACAGGCGCCTATAATTACAGTCGGCATCCCATGTATTTCAGCGAGGTTCTTCTGTATTTGGGATTGCTGATAATCAGCATGTCGCTGGCTGCAGCGCTTGTCTGGATTCTGGCGATTGGATTCTTATACTATTTGTGCCGTCATGAAGAAAAACTGCTCCTCGACCGTTTTGGCGATGAATACCGAAAATATATGCAGGAAGTGCCGATGTGGATTCCGCGAATAAGAAAGGGAAAATGATGGTTCGGTGCTTACTGATACTCTATCTGTTGATCGCTAATAGTAATGCAGATGAAGCAGATAATAATAGTTCGACTGTATTCTATTCCGGCGGGTTGTTTAAATCCCGGTTATTAATTGAATCATGTATTTCTGATTTTGGTTTTGGTATTGCTAAATCCTTTTGTTTAGCCCTTTGGAAATAATAAGCGGGCAGGCGGCAAAGGTTTCCGCTTTTCGGTCGATCTAACCTATCCCGCTTATGTCAAAAAGCCTTTGTTCAGGCAATTATTAATAAGATGCTTAGCAATGTGACCACAATCGAATAAACCATAAAATAGGTTTGAGCAAGTGCAATCTTTTCAAGAGCGACCGTCGATCTTTCCGTTAAGTTGTCTGTGCTATAATCTGCGAATGGTTTTTGAGTTTTCTCAATCTCTTTAAGGGTCATTAATTGATTTTCTGATAAAATAATTTGTAGTTTAGTTTTATAAGAATCACCCATAAAAACGGATACTCCGTTTTGGAGTAATATTTGGTTAATTTTAAACAGTGTCATTTTCGATTCTGTTTTTGTATTAAGATCGTAATAAAACAAATTATCATTTTCATATTTAATGAAGATCGCTTGAATTTTTTTACCACTATAGGGATAAATTGTAATTTTGGGAGATTTATCAGAAATCATTTTTTCGCTTTGTTTTAGATAATTCTCCGCCGCTAATCTCTGCTCTGTCTGAGATACTAAAATAATCATCGGAATAAATATTATTAGACTAATGATAAACAATTTTTTCATTTTACACACTCCAATATAAAAAGTTTGGCCGGGACACTTTTGGGGGAAGCATCCCGGCTTTTATTGCCCCACCGTAAAGATTTATGTTCACCCGGACATTGATTAATCCAGTGACGTTTAATGAGAAGCGAAATCTTTCCGGTTTTAGATTTCATAAATTTGTCTATGTTAATCCAATAATAAACCATTCTGATATTAATTTCAATGGTTTTCTTAGGCTAATCATTTTTGTATTGCTATCAATAGAAATCCGTATCCCATTCCGTATCCCGTTTCAGATGACAAAATATACATAAATATACATGTTTTAGCAGGAGTCATACATTCAGAAAGTTTGTCTAAATGACAGAATAATGCTTGGTTTTTATTGACGGTAAACATAACTTTACCCGCTTTTTAAGCCCTCGTAGTTCAAGCGGATAGAATAGGGGATTCCTAATCCTCTGATCTGGGTTCGAGTCCCGGCGAGGGTACGGGAAGATTTTGAAAAGGAGATAAATTTATGTTGAAGCCCAAGAAAAAGATTTTAAAAAAAGAAATTAAAAAAGACCCGGTATTGGAAAAAATATCGCAAGTAGAGCATTTTGTCCGTGATCAGGGAAAAATCCTCAGTTATGTTCTGATTGCCGCTTTGGTTGTTTTGGTGCTCAGTGTCGCAATGATCCGGTCAAAAAGTAATGCCAATAAGGAAGCGGCCGGTGAACTGGGTATTGCTGAAATGGCCCTGGCGGTAGGCGATGTTGAGAATGCCATCATGCAGTTTGAGGCCCTGATTGATAAAAATCCTGGAACAAAAAGTGCCGGAATGGCTGCGCTGATGTTAGCCGGTACGTACATGTCAAAAGACGACTTTGAAAATGCGGAGCTGAATTACCGGAAATATATTGATGATTACGGACATGATGATATGTTTGTTGCGGCTGCTTATAATGGCCTGGGAGTCTGCTTTGAACGTAAGGGTGAGTTGCAGCAGGCGGCTGAATATTTTGAAAACGGTGGTAAAAAATCCCCATATATGTTCTTGAAGTATGAGTGCTATTTCAATGCTGCCAGAAACTATATCAGCGTGAAAAATATTGAAAAGGCAGAATCGGTGCTTAAAAAGATTCCTGCCGAGGATCTGGATAATAAATATAAAACCGACTACGATGTCTTAAATGCAAAGCTTAAGGTCCTAAAAGGGTAATCGTAAATAGAGTTGCATAATTTATTTAATTACCGTATATTTCGCCGTTGAAAGTGGGTTGACGTACCCACTTTTTTCATATGGAGAAAGATGATGACAGTTGTCAAAGAAAATGTAAAAGCGATTATTGAACGGATTGTCGAAGAAAATGGCGCCTATCTGATTGATTTTGCCATTACAGCGCAAGGAAAACGCAACTTCATCAAGATTGTAATCCAGACCGTATCGGGAATTACATTGGATGAAATTGCTTCGATTACTAGAGCCATCAATTCAGATGAGGCTTTGGATCAGCTGTTTGAAGGGTATCACCTGGAAGTCACATCGCCGGGAATTGACTCCAAATTGACGGAGTACCGCGATTTTCCACGCAATATCGGACGCACATTAAAAATATATCACACGTCTTCATCAATGAAATCACCGATTAATGGAATTTTAGTTGAGGTAACTGAAGAAAAATTAGTCCTGGATATTAGAGGTATCCAAAAAGTGCTTCAGTTCAATGAACTTGATTATGCAAAAGTCGAAATTAAATGGTAAGAAAAACCTAGAGGAGTTACCAATTGATAAACCGTGAAATAATTGAGGCGTTTTCCCAGATTGCCCGCGAAAAAAATGTTGATCGCAGTGAACTGGGTGAAATTATCGAAAAAGTCTTCCTCACTTTGATTGAGAAGAAATACGAAAGTACTGAAAATTTTGATGTCATCGTCAATATGGACAAGGGTGAGATTGAAATTTATCAACAAAAAGTAATTGTCAGCGAGGTGACTGATCCGGTTACCGAAATCAGCCTTGAAGATGCCCGAATTCTTGAACCGGGGCTCGACGTTGGTGACCCCTATATTGAAATTATTGATCCCTCCAGTTTCGGAAGACGGCTGATTTCTCATGCCAAACAGATTTTGAATCAGCAGATTCTGCGGGTTGAGAAAAATGCCATTTATGAAGAATATTCCAAAAAGGTCGGTCAGATAATAATTGGCGATGTGCACCAGATTCGCCGGGATGCCATATTTATTAATATCGGTAAAGCGGAACTGAAAATGCCCCGTGAAGAGCAGATTCCGGGAGAACGCTATCGCCGGGGTGAAAGCCTGAAATCGATTCTGAAAGAAGCTATTCTTGGAACTGTCGGACCGGAAATTATTGTATCCCGGGCCGATTCCCAGTTCCTGATTAAACTCTTTGAAAACGAAGTACCTGAAATTTACGACCGAACCATCGAGATTAAAAAAGTCGCCCGGCACCCGGGTGACCGCAGTAAGGTGATTGTTGAATCCAATGATCGCCGGATCGATGCTGTCGGCGCCTGTGTGGGTATTAAAGGCAGCCGAATTCAGGCTATTGTCCGGGAATTGAACAACGAAAAAATCGATATCATTAATAACAGCAGTGAACCGGAGATTTTAATTACGAGAGCGTTGTCTCCGGCGAAGCCATACATGCTGGAAATCGATGAGGAGAAGAAAACAGTTCTGGCAATTTTCGACGATGAAGAAATTTCTGTAGCCATTGGCAAAATGGGACAGAATATTCGCCTGGCTTCGGAAGTTACCGGGTACACGATTGATGCGATCAAGAAATCAGATTACGAGATGTCGGAATCGGAAACGATGTATCTCGAAGAGATTGAAGGATTGACGGAACATAACTGGAAAACGCTCTATTCCGTCGGTATTGAAACTGCTGAAGAGTTACTGAATACACCTCAGGACGAGCTGGTAAGCATTAAAGGTTTAGGCGAAAAAACGGTTGAGAAGATCATTGCTGTTGTTGACGAAGCACTTGAGGCCCGGAAAAAGGAACTGGAAGCCGTCCGGGAAGCTGCTCAGGCAGAAGCCGCCAGCTCCGATGATTTTGACGATGAAGACGATGAATTTATCGACGAAAAACCTGCCGATGATAAACTCTCCAATGATGAAATTGCCGATGATTTAGTCCAGGAGTAGAAACACACTGGCTGACCATAACAGAAAGTTGGATATGACTGACGATTCAAAAGTAAAACAGAAACGTATTTTCGAAATTGCCAAAGAACTCAACATCTCGCACATTGAGATTATCGATTTTCTGAAAAAGGACAAAATTCCGGCAAAAACAATTATGTCTGCGGTAGATGAATCGACTTACCTGAAAATATTGGAAGAATTTGCCAAGGAAAAAGATATCGTAGAGCGGTTTCGAAAAGAAAGAGCGCGGCGGGAGGCCGAATCAAAGCGTAAAGCCGAAGAGGAAGCTCGTAAAAGTGCGGAGACTGAACGGAAAAATATTGAGTCTGAGGTATATCAACAGGCTATCCCGGTTATTGAATCAGCGATAAAGGTTACGCTCAATTTTAGTTCTTCTATCCATGAAATGCTGATCAAGAAGGTTTTTGACACCGATAAATTGACCGATGTGACTCCCGAAGCAGTTGAGGTACTGATCGAGGAAAAATCAACCGAAGCAGCCGCTCCGAAAGAAGGCGAGGTTAAGGATGAAAAGAAAAAGAAAAAGGACAAGCGAAAGCTGCGAAGAATCACAATTTCAGATATAGAATCCAGGCTGGACCAAAAAGGCGGCAAACGCCGGACTGGTGTTGTTGAAGACACCAAGAAAGGCAAGAAAAATAAGCGATTAGCCAATATTGACGACCGCAAGGTCGATGAATCAATTCGTCGTACAATGGCGAAAATGGATGAAAAATCCACTCGTAAAAAATACCGGAAACAGGAAATCGAAAAAGACGATGAACAGCAGGAAGTTAACAAAATACGGATCAGTGAATTTGCCACTGTAGAAACCCTGGCAACGATGCTGAATATAGATGTCGCAGATCTGATTTCTACCTGTATTCAGATGGGAATGTTTGTTACGATTAATCAGCGTCTTGATTTTGATACGATTACTCTTATTGCCGATGAATATGACTATTTAGCCGAGCAGGTTGAACAGTATGGAGAAGAAGTACTGAAAATTGAAGACAGTGAAGAAGATCTTGAAAATGCTGTTTCACGTCCCCCGGTGATTGCGATTATGGGTCATGTGGATCACGGTAAAACCTCATTGCTTGATTACATTCGCAGATCCAATGTTGTCGCCGGTGAATCCGGAGGAATTACCCAGCATATCGGCGCTTACAAAGTGGTGCTTGAAAATAATAAACAAATTACATTTCTGGATACTCCCGGTCACGAAGCATTTACAGCGATGCGGGCCCGTGGTGCCCAGGTTACCGACATCGTAGTGCTTGTTGTAGCCGCCGACGATGGAGTGATGCCGCGAACGATAGAAGCCATCAACCACGCCAAGGCGGCTTCGGTACCGATTTTGGTTGCCATCAATAAAGTGGATAAACCGGAAGCCGATATCGATAAAGTTAAACGAGGATTATCCGAACATGGCGTTCTGGTTGAGGATTGGGGTGGTTCTGTTCAGGTAGCAGAAATATCGGCAAAAACCGGACAGGGTATCGATCATCTGCTTGATCTGCTTTTACTGGAATCCGAAATGATGGAGTTGAAAGCAAATGCCGATACTGCCGCGAAAGGCACTGTCATTGAAGCCGAGGTGGATAAGCGGCACGGTCCCATGGCGACGATTCTAATCCAGAAGGGTACCGCAAACATTGGTGATCCGTTTGTCTGTGGTCCGGCTGCCGGTCGAATCAGGGCGATATATGATGAACGCGGTCACCGTCTGAAAAAGGTGGAACCATCTGACCCGGCCGTAATTGTGGGCTTTGATGTTCTGCCGAACCTGGCTGATGTATTTGCCGTGGTTGATGATGAACGGGAAGCCCGGAAGATAGCATCCGAACGTCAGAAAATTCAGCGTGAACAGCAGTTCCGCAAGGCAAAGGAATGGACCCTGGATACAATTTCCCAGCAGATTGCCGAAGGTCGCATAAAACAGTTGAATGTTGTGCTTAAATGCGATGTAGATGGATCTGTTGAGGCAATCAGTGAAGTTCTGGGTAATATCGGGAATGAAGAAGTTGCGGTCAGTATCACTCATAAAGCCGCCGGTCATATAAGTGAGAGCGATGTACTTCTCGCGAAAGCATCGGAAGCGGTCATTATTGGTTTTAACGTGACGGCAAATCCAAAAGTGAAAGAGGTTGCCAAGAGAGAAAATGTTGAAATCCGGCATTATAGTATTATCTATGAATTAATGGATGATATCAAGGCCGCACTTGAAGGTCTCCTCAGTCCGGAAAAAATCGAAGAACATCTTGGAACCATTGAAATCCGGGAAGTTTTTAAAATCCCCAAAATCGGGTTTATTGCCGGCTCCTATGTTAAAGAGGGAAAAGTTCACCGTAATGCGATGGGACGAATTAAACGGAAAGAAGAAATACTCCACGAGGCCCACATCTCTTCACTAAGACGTTTTAAAGACGATGTGAAGGAAGTTCAGGAAGGCTATGAATGCGGTGTGGCCCTTGAAGGGTTTACAAAATATGAAGAAGGCGATATTATTGAAGTGTTTGACGTCAAATCGGTCAAACGGAAATTGGTGTAGGAAAATCCTTTAATAATCAATGGTAATTGGAATTTTACAAATGGAATTATTACTGCCGGAAACCCATTCACTGAAAGATAAACGATCAGTGTTGAGCCGTATTAAAAACGGAGCGAGGAAGCAGTTTAATGTGTCGGTTGCCGAATTGCGCTACCATGATCAGTTCAGCCGAACACTGCTGGGAATTGTGACGATTAATAATGAAACGAGAATTATTGACCAGATTCTCGGCCCGGTTGAGCAGTTTGTCGAACGACAGGCCGGTATTCAGGTTTTAAACAGGAAAGTGGAAATTATCTGATGGTGGATTATCGCCGCCAGCGTGTTGCTGATGAAATTAAGCGAATTATCGGTGAAATATTCATCGTGGATTTGCCGCCGGAAGGTTCTAACCTGATAACTGTTACCAATGTTAAATTAACCAGTGATCTGCGGGAAGCGAAAATCTACCTGAGCATCTATAATAAAGATGCCGATCAACGTCAGCAGGGTTTAAAGAATATTATCAAAAAAGGTTCCTATATTCGCGGTTTGCTAGGCAACCGGATTTCACTAAGATATGTTCCCAAAATATTTTTTTATGAGGATGATACTCTGGAATATGTTGATAAAATTGAACGGCTGATCCAGACAGTCCATAAAGATGAAGAACACAATGAATCCTGAAATACCCGGTATGATTCTGAATGTCAATAAACCTGTTGGGCTAACATCCTATGATGTCGTCCGTCAGGTAAAACGACTGATGCCAGGAGTCAAAGTCGGGCACGGCGGTACCTTGGACCCCTTTGCCAGAGGCGTGTTACTTTTACTGATTGGAAAAGCGACAAAACAGATGTCCAATTTGCTGAAAAATCAGAAAAGCTATGAAGCCCTGTTGAAACTGGGAACCGGAACTGCGACCGGGGACAATACATCCCCGGTGAACCAAACATCGGATGTACCTGAAATTTCCAATGATATGATTCATCAACTTGAAGCACAATTCACCGGCGAAATTACTCAGGTTCCACCGATGTTTTCCGCGAAAAAAGTTAATGGTAGACCGGCTTATAAATATGCCCGGGAAGGCCAGGATGTTCAACTGAAACCAACTACCATCAGCATTTATGATTTGAAAATAGAAATTGTCGAACGGAATCTGCTGAAAATGAACGTGACCTGTTCAAGCGGCACGTATATTCGGGTTTTGGGTGAAGATGTCGCAAAGGCCGTTGGCAGTTGCGGGCATTTGATTTCATTACAGAGAACCGCAATTGGCGACTATCGGATTGAAGATTCTGCCGAAATCGAAACGCTTTCGGATGTGCTTCCGGAACTGGCAGCAGCGAGGGCTTAATATCAACGAAAATGATTGTATTTAATGGAATTGGTGAACTTGGAGATGATTATAAAGGGGTGGTTGTGACACTTGGCGTCTATGACGGGTTGCACCGCGCTCATATGAATATTGTCAACCAGGTTATTACATCTGCCACGGAGTGGAATACCCGTTCCATGATGATTACATTTGATCCGCATCCCCGAAATGTCCTCGATTCAAGCGGTTCCCCGGTGAAGCAGCTGACGACGGCTTCGGAGAAAGTGGCAATTTTAGACGATTCGGCTCTGGATAGTATTCTGTTTCTGAATGTCGATCAGGATTTGCTGAATACGGATAGTGAAGTATTTGTAAAAACTGTGCTTGTGGATAAACTAAATGTCCGCAAAGTGATTGTTGGATATGATTACCATTTCGGAAAGAACCGGGGCGGGAAAGCGAACCGGCTGCTGGATTACGGAAAGAAATACGGTTTTGAGGTTGATATTGTGGGACAGATATTATTGAAAAATGAGCCGATACGCTCCTCAGTAATCCGTTCACTGCTTGCTGATGGTAATGTGGGAAAAGCTGCGAAATTTCTGGGCCGGCATTACAGTATCAAAGGCAAAGTTGGGCATGGTTCCGGACGGGGAAAAACGCTGGGCTTTCCGACCGCGAACATAGACCTTGATTGTCCCGATAAAATGATACCCTCCGACGGTATATACCTGACCGAATGCACAGTCGGCACATCGCAGTACTATGGAATTTGTAATATCGGGATTCGCAAGACCTTTGACGAACAGAATCGAATTATTGAAGTGTACCTGATGGACGTCGATGCCATCGATCTTTATGGTCACGACCTTGAAATGAAGTTTTTGGAACGCTTGCGTGATGAAATTAAATTTGCAACGAGCGCGGAATTAATTACTCAAATGAAAAAAGATGAAAGAAACTGTAGAGCAAGAATAAAAAATATAATGGTTAGAATGGAGGATTGACTGAATGTCATTAGCAAAAGAAATCAAACAGGAATTGATTGGAAAATTCGGTAAAAATGCCCTGGATAGCGGGTCAACTGAGGCCCAGATTGCCTTATTAACCGAAAGAATCAAATCGCTGAACGAGCACTTTCTGGAAAACCCGAAAGACCACAGTTCCCGTCGTGGACTGTTGAAACTTGTCAGCCGCAGAAAACATCTTCTGGCTTATTTAAGTAAAAATGATGGAGATGCTTACAAGAAATTAATTGGCGAACTGAAGCTTCGCAAATAGTAAAAAAGACAGGAGTCTAAATTGATACGTAAACAGATGACCCTTGGCGGGAGAGAATTCAGTATTGAAACTGGGCGCATGGCCAAGCAGGCCCACGGATCGGTCGTTGTTCAGTACGGTGATACAATGGTATTAGTGACCGCCGTTTCGGATTTTGAGAAACCAATGAACCAGGATTTTTTTCCGTTGATGGTAGATTACCGCGAGCGTACATATGCTGCCGGTAAAATTCCCGGAGGATTTTTTAAACGGGAGGGACGCCCCTCCGAAAAAGAGATACTAAGCTCGCGCCTGATCGATCGTCCGATCCGTCCGCTCTTTGCGGAGGGGTTTTTCTCGGACACTCAGGTCATTGCCACTGTGATTTCCGGAGATCAGGAAAATCCGGGCGATATTCTGGGAATTACCGGTGCATCCATAGCGCTCAGTATTTCCAAAATACCGTTTTTGGGACCGATAGCCGGTGTGAGAGTCGGCCGGATAAACGGTGAATATATTCTTAATCCAACCATGTCCCAGATGGATGAATCGGATATTGAAATTATTGTAGCCGGAAGTGAAGAATCCATTGTGATGGTCGAAGGCGAAACCAGGGAGATATCGGAAGATGATTTGGTGGGTGCATTGGAATTTGGCCATAAGGCGATTATTGAACTGATTCAATTTCAAAAAGAAATAATCAATGAAATAAAACCGGTCAAAGTAGAAGTTCAGCACTCTGAAATTTCTTCGAAATTACTTGAAACTGTCCGAACCAAGACCGAGCCCAATCTGGATGAATGGCGCGAATTGGCGCTGGAATCCAAACATGCCCGATCGGAAGCGATTGCGAACTTCACAAAATCTTTAGTGGAAGAACTTGAGGAAGACTATCAGGATCAGGACAATGTCATTCTCGGCGAAATTGATGAAATCCTTAAGAAAAATATGCGCAGACATATCGTTGAGACACAGGTACGCCAGGATGGTCGCGGGTTGAAGGACATTCGACCGATCACCTGTGAAGTAGGTGTTCTGCCGCGGGCCCACGGATCGGCATTGTTTACCCGGGGAGAAACCCAAAGTCTGGGTTCAGTTACTTTGGGAACGAAAATGGATGAACAAATTATCGATGATATCGACCGGGAAGAGTTCAAAAAACGCTTTATGCTGCATTATAATTTTCCGCCCTTCAGCGTTGGGGAAGTACGCCCAATGCGCGGAACCGGCCGGCGGGAAGTCGGACATGGTAACCTGGCCGAACGGTCGTTTAAAACACTTTTACCCGATCAAATCGATTTTCCCTATACCGTTCGAATTGTATCGGACATTCTGGAATCCAATGGTTCTTCATCCATGGCATCGGTTTGTGCCGGCTCACTGGCTCTGATGGATGCCGGAGTACCTATTAAAAAGACCGTCGCCGGTATCGCAATGGGACTTATCAAAGAGGGAGACAAAGTCGCCGTTTTATCCGATATCCTCGGAGCCGAAGATCATTATGGTGATATGGATTTTAAAGTAACCGGTACAAAAGACGGGATTACAGCCATCCAGATGGACCTGAAAGTTGCGGGTATTTCGACGACTATTATGCGGGAAGCTCTGGAACAGGCCAGAGAAGGACGCTATCATATTATTGACATTATGGAACAAACAATCAATGAAGCCCGTCCGGACATTTCGAAGTATGCACCGAAAATGACAACGGTTCAGATTCCGGTGGATATGATTGGCGAACTCATTGGTCCCGGCGGAAAGAATATTAAAGCCATTCAGGCTGATAGTGGAGCAACTGTTGAGATTAATGACGACGGGCTTGTGTTTATCTCGGCGGTTAACACCGAATCGTCTGACATCGCGGTGAAAGCTATTAGGGCGATGATGGAACAGCCGGAAGAGGGAAAAACCTATACGGACTGTGCCGTTAAACGAATTGAAACCTATGGCGCATTTGTTGAGATTTTACCCGGTAAAGAAGGCTTGCTGCACGTTTCCGAGATTGCCTGGGAACGTACAAATGATGTCAATGATGTCTTTAAAGTCGGTGATAAAGTCACAGTTCTATTAAAGAAAATCTCACAACCGGGACGGTTTGAATTGTCCATAAAGGAATTATTGGGCAAGCCGGAAGGGTATGTCGAGGAAGTCCGACACAGCCGACCGCCACGTTCTGATGGTGACCGTTCACGGAACCCGCGTTATAACGACCGGTCCGATCGTTCGAGAAACCGGTACTAACATGAATGAAGAACGATTCCAAAAGACGGTCCTGTCAAATGGAATCCGGGTCATTTCCGAGTATATCGACTCAGTGTATTCGGCCTCATTGGGAATTTGGGCAATTGCCGGGTCTCAGGATGAATCCAGGGAGACAAACGGGATTGCCCATTTACTCGAACATATGGCCTTTAAAGGTACAAAAAACCGGAACGCATATCAGATTGCAAACGAAATAGAATCCCTTGGCGGTGCCTTGAATGCATTCACCGGGAAAAATGTGACCTGTTATTATGCCCGTTTAATGGGCGAGCATTTAGCGACCGGCGTAGATGTCTTATCGGATTTGATTAAAAACCCCCAATTCAATAATGAAGATATGGAGCGTGAAAAAGGGGTAATCATTGAAGAAATTCGCGAGATAGAAGATACTCCCAGCGATATCATTCATGATTACTTTTCCGAGCAGCTGTTTCCCGATCATCCCCTTGGCCGGTCGATTCAGGGCAACGTTGAGAATATTCGGTCGTTTACGATTGATCAGCTGACGGAGTTTATTACCAATCACTATACGGCTGACCGTCTGCTTGTTGTTGCTTCGGGCCGGGTAAATCATCGGGAATTGGTTGATCTGGTGATAAAATACCTATCGGATTTACCGGCCGGAAATGGCCTTTTACTGCAAGCCGATGCCACACCTGTCATTGAGAGAAGTCAGCGGATTACACGACCGATCAGCCAGTCTCATTTAGTGCTAGGCAGACGGGTTTTCCATCAGGGTGATCCCCGACGTTATCACCTGGCATTACTAAATGTCATCCTGAGTGGTGGAATGTCATCAAGACTTTTCCACAATATCCGCGAGCAATTTGGATTTGTATATGCGATTTACTCGTATTATGATCTTTATTTGAATAATGGTCTTTTTGGTGTGTATGCGGGTGTGGAAACGGATCAACTGGAAACCATCCGGGATATGATTTACAGTGAGTTGAACAAACTGACACAAAACGGAATTAGTTCAGAAGAGTTGCAAAAAGTAAAACAGCAATTCAAAGGTGGTCTGGTGATTTCGCTGGAAGGCATGCAGGCCAGGATGAACCGTCTGGCGAAAATGGAAATTTATGAGAACCGGATCATGACTATTCAGGAATTACTGGATATTATCGAGAAGATTACAGTAGCTGATTTAACGGATCTGGCCCATTATCTGGTTCAGCCGGATCAGTTTATTGAAATGATTATCGTACCGGAAACTATCAAACACTAGCAAAGTAGGGGGATAAGATGGCACACGCAATTAAACCTGCAGATCGGACAAATTATGTCACCTATGCAATTCGTGACATTGTTGTAAAAGCGAAACAGATGGAAGCGACCGGTAAAAAAATCCTGTATCTGAATATCGGCGATCCGCCGGTCTATGATTTTGAAACCCCGAAAGATTTACGTCAAATTGTTGCCGATCGAATCCTTGCATCAAATGCAGGTACCAAAAACAATGTTTCCACCTATTGCGATTCCATGGGCATTCTGGAAGCCAGAGAGGCAATTGCCCGCAATGCAGTTGATGTAAAAAGTATCAAAAATGTGACCGCCAACGATGTCATTATTTCCAGTGGAGCATCCGAAGCGATTACTATTGCCATAGCCGCGTTGATTGATCCCGGTGATAATATCATGACTCCGTCGCCCGGTTATCCATTGTACAGCGGTCAGATTCCGGTATATCACGGCGAATTAAACCCCTATTTGCTCAATGAGGAAACCGGCTGGCAGATTGATCTGGAAGAACTGGAGCGGAAGGTAAATGACCGGACAAAGGCCATTGTTGTGATCAATCCCAATAATCCGACGGGCGCCAATTACAGTCGTGAAAGTATTCTGAATATTCTCAAGTTTGCCGAAAAACACAATTTGGTTGTTTTTGCAGACGAAATTTATGATAAACTGCTATTTGACGGTCAAAAGCATATCACCATTGCATCCCTCTCAGAAACGGTTCCGGTCATCACATTTGGCGGCCTCAGCAAAAATTACATAATGCCCGGTTGGAGAGTGGGCTGGGCAATATTTCACGACCCGTTGAAAATGATTGTGGAATACCGTGAGGCCATTAATAAACTGCTACGCGCCAGGCTCTGCTCTCCGCATCCTCAGCAGTACATGATTGCACCGGCTCTGAACGGAGGAGACGGGCATTTGCCGGAAGTGATGGCGAAAATCCAGAAGCGTCGAGATATTACTTTCGAGATGCTGAATGCAATTCCCGGCATCTCCTGCGTTAAACCCGGCGGTGCATTTTATGCTTTTCCCAAAATCCAATTACCCGATGGCGTTGATGATGAACAGTATGTCATTGAATTGCTGGAGGAAACCGGTGTACTTGTCGTTTATGGTAAGGGATTTGGTGAAAAACCAGGAACAAATCATTTCAGAATTGTATTTCTGCCGGAAGAGGAGACACTGATTCGCTCCTATGAACTGATTGCAGAATTTACTCAGAAATTCTACCGCAAATACAATTTTAGTCCCGTAAAATAACGGGAGATCCATTATCGTTAAACCTAGAAATATTTGCCGGGTACTGGTGTACCACAAAGTTGATCCTAAACCGGAATTAGGATTGTCCTGTATACACCCAAAGACATTTGCCAAGCAGATAGATTTCTTAATCTCAAAGGGATTTCAACTGGTGACGCTGTCGCAGCTGGATACAGTTTCAGAAAGCAGTGATAAACGGATTGCGATCTGTTTTGACGATGGTTATAAAAATGTTATTGACCATGCATACCCCGTTCTGAAAAAATATTCAGCAGCTGCGACCGTGTTTATCATTACGGATTTTATTGGCCGGAAGAATATGTGGGATGTCAATTTAGGTGGCATTCAATATGAGCATCTAAGTAAAGAAAACATTCAGAAGCTTGTTGATGCAGGCTGGGAAATCGGCTCACATAGTGTGTCGCACCGGTCGTTGCGGGGAGTTAACGAGCAGGAACTCAATTATCAATTGAGTCATTCCAAACGAATTCTGGAAAAAATGTTTTCACGGCCGGTTCATTATTTTACGCCGCCTTTTGGAACAGTTTCACCTCGTATCAACAGTGCCGCTCTGAAGCATGGATATCGCAAGGTTTGTGGATTTTTTCCGATAAAATATTATAAAACGGTTATTCCAAAAGGGGTGATTCTACGCCTGGCTGTTTATCGTTCTGATAGTCTGAAATCTATCGAGAGGAAATTGTCGGGTGATAAACGAATGTATTTTGAAGTCATCAAACAAAGCGTAATAAATTTTTGTTCAAATGCCACAATAGCAGTGAATTCTTTACGATAAGTTAAAAAATTACTTGACATATCAAATTACACTGATTATACTATTAAAGTAATGGTTTAAGTAAGGTGCTGAATAGAACGTAAAATGGGAAGGTCTATTAAAAAACTGTATTATTCTATAGGTGAAGTCAGCGAAACGACCGGCCTGAAGCAGTATGTTCTTCGCTACTGGGAGTCGGAATTTCCGTCGCTCGCTCCTTCGAAGAACCGGGCCGGGAATCGGGTGTACCGAGAGAAAGATATCGTACTGATCCAATATATTAAGCACCTGCTTTATGAAAAAAAATTTACCATTGAGGGTGCAAAACAAAAATTAAAATCCCTCAAACCAGAAGATTTGCAGAATTTCAGTGAGACGGGAAGTATTAGTGATCCTGAACAGGAAAAAATCACCGACAGTCAATTCCTGGAAGTAATTCATGAAATCAAATCCGGATTGACCGGGATACTTGACCTCTTGAATGACTGGGAATCCTGACACCTTTTTGTAGACTTCAATAAATATATCATGTATATTACACGGCTTTTTGATTTCGGAGCGTGGCGCAGTCCGGCTAGCGCACCTGAATGGGGTTCAGGGGGTCGTAGGTTCAAATCCTATCGCTCCGACTGACTTTTAATATTAAAGAAATAAGGGAGATTTCTGTGCTCCCTTATTTTATTTGTTCTATTCAATGTGAATTAATAAACCCGTTTATTGTGGAACCGAATATCGAAATGACAATGTATTTACATTACAGTTTAAAGCAACATACAGCAGAAAGCGAATTGCACGTTAATTCTATTATAAAATCATTGGATTATAAAGGTGTCTTTTTTTCCGGATTTAATTATACACAACGAAAAATTAAAAAAGACAAAACAGCAGACAGATTAAATCATTTAATCAGACATGCCCGAGATCATGGTCAGCAAACCGGGATAATTATCGACTGTTTTCAGAATAAGCAGCTATACTCTTCGGATGATTTTAATGCACCGGTCGCGTATACGGGAGCTGCGTATAATCCGGTATCGAACTATTATCCGATCTGTCCGAATAATCCTGTCGGAATTCAGGAATTATTATCAAAAATTGACGCTTTTACTAAACAGTATTCCCCGGATTATTTGTACCTGGATCATTTCCAGTTTCCATTCAACTGGAAAGAAGAGGAATTAGATATTCAGGATAAAAATCCACAGTTCTGTTATTGCCCTTTTTGTATAACGGAATTCAGTTCCGTGGTAGGGGAGATTGTTAATAGTCCTGAGCAGATTGATGAAATGATGCCGGAATGGCTGGAATGGCGGACCGATGCTATTCTAAATCTCATTTTTGCTATTAAGGAGCATGTGGCGAATAAAACTCAATTGATTATCGGTCTTCCGCCGTTGGCGGTCATTGATCTGCCCTTTTCCACCGGACTTTTACCCTATAGTGTTGTCGACGAAGGATTGATTGTTTCCCCACAGCTTTATCATAATGTCAAACAGAAGAAGTTGCTCTGGATCGAGGATGTTCTGGATCAGTATCGTATTGATCTGAATTTACGGAAAGTATGGCCGTTTTTTGAGGTGAAAAACCAGCATGAATTCGACTTTTTAAAACGTTTTGAAAGCCAGTATGGCGGCCTGATTTTATCAAACCAAATACCAATCAATTGAATACATTACGTTGAAAATTTATTCTTGGATTGCATATTGTGTTTTCTGGGAATTCGATGTATATTAGAATCAAGATTTGTTGATATAGGGGCAATGTTTCAGCAAATCCCCTAATAGACATCATGGTGGGAGATGATACTAAATGAAATTTTCTATTATACGGGTGGTGTCCCAGTCAATTGATATTGATGAGATAGACACTCCAAATTCACTGGACGGCATTAAACAATTCATCGGGTTTCTTGAAGAGAACAAGCAGTCCGGGGTCTTTCATCTTACTTTTCACGGCAAACACCTGCAAAAACTGATTGAATCTGATTCAACATGGATTGGTAAACTTGATAAGTTGTGTGAACAAAAGAAAATTCTCCTCGGACCGTGGTATTTGCAACCTAATGATTGCCTGGCAAGCGGAGAAACGTTGGTTCGAAATCTATATTTTGGCAACAGGATATGCTATCATATCGGAAATGTGATGAAAGTCGGTTTTTCCGCCTTGAGTTGTAACAACAATTCTCAGCTTCCTCAGATATTCAATGGTTTTAATATTGATACGATTTTTATCCCGGTCACTACGTCACCGCATTTGCCGAGAGAGTTTTTCTGGGAGGGCACCGATGGCAGTAAAGCACTGGTAATCAGTAATTTTATTATTGATGCAGATGAACCAATCGATTATAACTATCTCGCTGATATTCTTCAGTACCTGACAGGAGAGAGCGAAACCGCATCAGAGATACCTGTTATGATTATCAATGGTCTGGATGCAGATCTAAACAATACCAAAGTGTCTGAGATAATTAATTACCTGTCCCAGAAGGGAATCTTCGATAATTCTCAGAATGATGTTCAGGCAGAATACATTTCTCTGCCCGATCATTTTTGGAAGATCAAAGAGATTGCTGCGAAAAACCCGATCAAAACATTGACCCGGGAGGTTATTCCAAATCCACGAATATCCTTCCAAAAATCAACTATTAATTATCTTCGCATCATCTCAAAAAATTCTCATGCAGAGCAGGGGCTTCAATTTTATTCTGAACCCTGGGACTTTATTCGGTTTAAGACGGTTGGTAAAAGTTCTTTTAATACAGTTGAGGATATCTGGAAGCAGCTGTTAACTCTTCAATTCAATACAAATAACTGTGCCAACAGTGATCATCGCAGAAAACGGATTATTCGAAGCAAATATTCAAGTTTAATCAAAAATATTGATGATATTTATCTGGACTCGGTCCGGCATGTGCTGAATGAGATACAGTTACCCGACGTTGATAAAGACCAGTATTTCAGCATTGTAAATCCATTGCCCTACGTCCGGACTCAAATTGCCAAAGTTAACGTAGAATTACCCAGTGATATTGCCCTGGATAATGTGATTATCGAAGATTTATCAGGAAATAACATTCCGAGTATTACGCTGGCTAAATCAGACATTAGTCAGGTTTTTGAGGATCAAAATACGATAAAGAAGCAACAGTACAGCTGCGTACTGGATCTGAAAAACATTCCGGCAATGGGGTATAAGACGTTCAAAATTTTGCCTGTCCGAAAATCACCCATGCCATCCAAAAAAAATATCATAACGGACCATCACATTCTTGAAAATGACTATATACGTGTCACTATAAACGATAATGGTACTTTTAATGTATACTCAAAAGAGACTGGCGTCAGTTATAAATCTCTTGGGTATTTTATTGACAGGGTACTGTCAAATACTGATTCAAAACATCCTCAACCGAAAATTATTAGTACTGATATGAGTCCAACTATCAGCAGGGTTGACAATAATATGTTGTTCGGCTCGTATAAAATCGAGTATAATTGGGTTCATACAGGTGTGAATGACAGCAAGCGGACGAAAATTTCAATTATTCTGTCACTCGACCGGCTTTCCAGATCGGTTGACATTAATTTTGATCTAGTAGATGCTACTGATAATCATCAAATAGAGTACTTTTTTCCGATTAATTTCAAGGTAGACCATATATATTCGGATATCCGATTTGATATTCAGGACGTCATTCCGATAGGTAACATTCATAATCTGTCACAATTTCAGGTTGCCCTGAATACTCTGGTTGGCGTATGTGATGATATTGCGGGTTTCGCGATTATCAGTAAAGAGGTTCGGTCTGTTTATATTACGACACGGAGAAGTCCGCATCTCTCCATGACGGTATTAACTAAACCCGAATCTCAAGAAGCTGGAAGCGGTACAACCATGCTGAATTATACTTTTTCATTCTACCCATATATAGGAGGATGGGAGAACGGGCAAATTTTACGAGATGCATATAATAAGTTATTCGAAGTAAAAGCACACATGCTCTCAAATTCCAATGGTTTGCTACCACCGCAGATGGAATTCCTGAATATCTCCCCATCGAATCTCTGTTTTTCTGCATTAAAAACCTCCGAGAATGGAAATGCGATTCTCCGGCTGTTCAATCCGACAGTAGAATTTATTGAAGGAAGCATCACGACCCATTATCCCCTTCGGAATGTATATAATCTGTCACTAGAGGAATACCGGGTTGAATCTGTCTCACTAAAAAATGACCGTGTAATTTCGCTGCTGGTTCCGCCAAAGAAAATAATTACTCTCGAATTGGTTTTTAAAGACGGGTAATGGCTCGGATTTGTTCAATCATTTATTTTAACGAGTTTAAATAAATGATTTTGGGTACAATGGATAAAAATGGGTGCTGTTTTCCTTAAAGATCGGATCGGGTGGCCTGAATTTTTCTTTACGATGAATATCTCGGCTGATATGATTAATTGATACTGTTTGTAGGTGAGCAGAAAAATCTTCAATAATGTGCAAACATAAATGTTTAAAACCTATGTTAGTAAGGTCAAAGAACTTTTTTTTAGAATATGACTTGACTTGATAATCCTAAGATAATAAATTCTGGTAAGTGTGATGGAGATTATAGTTGTTGGTTAGAGGGGTAAATAACACAGGAGCATCTACAATCTTAACGATATGGAAAAACCGAGATTTTTCTTACCGTCTAGTTTCAAGAATTATTCTGACCTCCGAGGATTAAATGTTTAAAATGCATAAGGGGAAGATTTAATATGAGAAAAATTTTATATCTATCCATTGTTTGTGTTGTAATTGTAGCCGGCGGCCTTTTTGCAGGCACTACCGGTAAAATTGCCGGGCGAATCACTGACAAACAGGACGGTACGCCTCTTGCCGGTGTCAATGTTGTGCTGCAAGGTACCACAATCGGAGCCGCAACAGATTATGATGGTTATTACTCCATATTGAATATTCCTCCGGGATATTATTCTGTCAATGCGTCTATGATAGGTTATTCAACTTACGTGATCCGTGACGTACGAGTGGAAATCGACCTGACGACTTTACTGAATATCGACATGAAGACCGAGGTGCTCAAAGGTGAAGTTGTGGAAGTAATTGCCCAGAAAAAGGTAATTCGTAAGGATGTGGCCGCCAGCCAGTTGAGTATTACTTCAGAAGATATTGCAGCAATGCCAGTCGCGAGCATTACTGAGGCAATCGGTTTACGCGCTGGTATTACCTCAGCTCTTGAAATCAGAGGTGGCAGTTCCAATGAAACAATGTTTATGGTCGACGGTATTGTCATGCGGGATCAGCGTAATAATTCACCTATGACAAGTATACCAATGAGTGCCATGCAGGAGATCTCCGTTCAATCCGGCGGATTTAGCGCTGAATACAGTAATGTTCGTTCGGGAGTCGTCAATGTTGTCACCAAGGAAGGTAGTCCTGTGTATTACGACGGGGCCTTGACTATTAAAATCAGTCCTCCGGCTCAAAAGCACTTTGGTATTTCGCCCTTTGATCCGAATTCCTTCTGGCTCCGTCCCTATCTCGATGACGAGGTGTGCTGGGATGGTACGAACAATGGAGCATGGGATGCCTATACAGCCCGGCAATATCCGGGTTTTGATGGGTGGAATAAGGTTTCCGAACAAACCTTAAAGGATAATGATCCAAGCAACGACCTGACTCCCACTGCCGCCCAACAGTTGTTTAGATGGCAACATCGCAAAAAGGGCTATATTCAGCAACCTGATCACAATATTGATTTTGGTTTTGGAGGACCGGTACCGCTAGTCAGTTCACAACTGGGCAATCTCCGGTTTTACCTGTCGCATCGCAGCGTCCGGGATCAATATGTAATGCAATTAGCTTCCGACGACATGTATGATCAGAATACAATGCTGAAATTAACCTCAGATATCTCGTCCTCAATGAAACTTTCAGTGATTGCAATGTATGGCGAACTCCATGCCACTACCCAATCACGATCGGGCGGAACCGATTTGATGCAGCCGGTATGGGATTTTGCCGATGAAATTAATCAAAAAGGCTTTACTGTACCCTGGAGAATTTATTCCAACACTTATTGGTGCCCCACAACACAATATTACAGCACATTGTCTGCAAAATTGGTTAAGGTTGTCAGCTCGGGTTCTTTCTGGGAAGCCCAGGTCAAAAGAACCTATAAAAAGTATCACACTGTTCCGGGGCCTGCTCGTGACACATCGCGGGTCTATGAAATTTTCCCGGGCTATTTTGTAGATGAAGCTCCGGAAGGATTCTTCTCGAATCCGATTTTTGCCATCGGCGATCAATTCGGAATGGGTGGTGCTGTCAGTACTTCCCGGGATAGCACTAAATTTACGACTTATTCTGCTCGTTTTGATTATACAAAACAGATTGATTTCCGCAATCAGGTAAAAGCCGGCGTTGAATTCAATCTGGATTCATATGATATGCGGTTTGGATTGTACAATGCATTTTTACCGGAAGGCAACACGCATACATCATTTCAGCGATCTCCCATCAGAATCGTCGGTTATTTACAGGACAAACTGGAATATGAGGGCTTAATTACCAGTTTCGGTTTGGTTGGGGAGTTGCTTCTTTCCAACGGAAAATGGTACGATGTTGACATCTATGAAAAAGGATTCTATTCAGATAAGTACACCAAATCCATGGAAGATGAATTCAAGACTAAAACGGTCAAACCCAAATTCTATCTGAGTCCCCGGCTGAACGTTTCCCATCCGATTACCATTAATTCGAAACTCTATTTTAACTATTCTCACAACCGTGAAATGCCGACCGCCGAATCGATGTACAGAGTTCAGCGAACACCACTGAATCAGTTGCAGTACATCGGTAATCCGGAGATGGAATTAGCGCGAACGATCGCTTATGAACTCGGTTACGACCAGGCGTTTATGAAGTCGTACCTATTGCATCTCGCTGCGTATTATAAGGATGTTGACAACGAACAGGAGTGGACCAGATATCTGGATATCAGCGGGAAAATCAACTACTATAAATTGACTACGAATTTATATGAGGATATTCGCGGTTTTGAAATTGAACTGACAAAGATGTATGGTGACTGGATCACCGGGAATGTCAATTATGAGTATCGGGTCGGAACCTCCGGTTACTTTGGAGTAAAGACTTACTTCGAGAATCCGGCTGAGCAACGCGATTATTTAAAATCGAACCCTTATCAGAATAAACCGAAACCGATCCCACGAGTAAAAGCAAATCTGGATTTGCATACACCGAATGATTTTGGACCGAGTTTCGGACAGCAATATCCATTGGGTGGTTGGCATATGAATTTCCTGGTATATTGGCGGCAAGGGTATTACATGACCTGGAATCCTAAAAATTATTCCGGGATTCTCTATAATTTCCAGTATAATAATTATAATAAGGTGGATTTGAAAATATCGAAAGTCTTCGATTTTGACAGATTCAGAGTTAAGGTCTTTGCCGACGTCAGCAACCTCTTTAATTTTAAATATTTCTCGAATTCATCCTTCTTGGATATTCACGATTATAATTATTATATGAACTCACTGCATCTACCAAAAAGTAAAACGGAAAAATTGGGCTATGACTGCATACCGGGGGACGATCAACCAGGTGATTTTCGTAAAACGGGTGTCAAATTCCAACCGATGGAATTTGTCAATGATTATACCACATACGCAAAACCTGATCCGGCTGTGATTTATTGGGATGCAACCACAAAAAACTATGTGCAATATGTCGAAGGGGCATGGACAGAGGTCAGTCAATCGAAGATCGATAAGATCATAAAAGATAAAGCCTATATCGATATGCCGAATCAATCGTTTTACACCTTTCTTGACCCGAGAGATATTTTCATCGGGGTGACCTTTTCATTTAAATTTGGTAGGTAATTTGTAATAAAATAATGTCGCACAAAGTCAATATAAACGATTGTTGGTACCTATTGATGACCTGTTTTCTCATTACCACTTATCCATATCATCAGACTTATGGAGATGAATCCAAGTGGCTGGCCATTGGTTCGCTGCACAACTGGTTTTCGAGCGGCGGATGCGAACAAGAGGTCGGCCGGCGACATTTGATTGCTGATCAGCAGGATGGGTTGCGATGGCCAGCGTTGTTTGAGTATCAGGATATTCAGGCAGCCAAAGGTCTATGGATTGGCGCCCGCGATTATTTTGATCCGATTGTAGGTTTGACATATGCCTATAAAGTTGTTCATTGTGGTCCGCGTATTCTGGATGAATCATACGAAATTATGCCTCAACAGTTCAAACTTTATGGAAAGACAGAGCATCCGATCGTTGTTGTTGACGGGAACCTCGCTTCACATACGGTCTATATGGATGACATTAACGAGACCGATCCGAATTTGCTGACAGATCGTGTTCTGCTAAATATTGTCAATACGTCTATTGGTGTCACCGAAAAACGAAAAATCTATGCTATAAGTCAGCAATATCATGACAATTATTTTATTTTTGATTATGTCTTCACCAATACCGGTATCTATAATACTGCTGGAGCGGTAAATTCTCAGGTATTAAAAGAAGTTTATATCATGTTTCAGTACCGCTACGCTCCGACCCGATTTGCCAGTGTATATGGTTATGGTTATGCTCCGCAATCTGCATCATGGGGCCATAATACGGTTAACGAGGCATTACATCCCTTTTATGGAGATGACATTCGTGCCTTTTATGCCTGGCACGGACTGCATTCCAAATATGGTATACCAGATAATATCGGCGGACCGAATACCGGCAGTTCAAATTTAATTGCCGATGGGTATTTAGGCGCCGCACAATTTCCGGGTATTATTGTACTTCATGCCGATAAAGCGGTAGATGACCCGAGCGATGATCCTAATCAACCTGCCAGTATGCCCTATATCAACTCAGGTGCCAGCTATACGCGCCCCAATGATCAATTTAATCCCAGTCGCATGGAAATTGAATACGGTGTGATGGCTTCCGGTATCCCAACTGAAACCCATAATCAAAGAGTCGGCAATCAATTCGCCGATCTATGGAATCCGCCGGATACTGAACAGAGTTCAAGCGGTTTTTCACAGGCGATCGCTTTTGGGCCGTATACGATGGCTCCCGGAGACAGTATTCACATCGTGTTTGCCGAAGGAGTCAACGGTTTGAGCCGGGATGAGTGCCGACGGGTTGGGAAGCAGTGGTGGGATCAAACCACGCCCTATATCAAACCCGATGGCTCATCCACCACAAACCGGGACGAGTTCAAGAATGCCTGGGTATTTACCGGGAAGGATTCCATTCGGCAGACCTTTCTGAGGGCCAAAGCCAACTGGGAGAACGGTTTCAATTATGATCCGCCGCCGCCGCCGCCGGATCGTTTTGAGGTGAATTCCGGGGGAGACCGGATCAGTTTATCCTGGTCAGAGTCGGCTGAGGATTATCCTCATTTTGCTGGTTACCGGGTATACCGGGCGATCCATAAACCGGATACCACCTTTGACCTGATATTTGAATGCGGACAGGGTGCGGCGAATGCGCTGGTGAACAGTTATGATGACCGTGCTCCATTACGGGGATTTGATTACTATTATTACATAACGACCTATGATGATGGGGCGGTCAATACGATTGATCTGGGAGTATCGCTTGAGAGTAATCTGTTCTGGACGCGGACGACAGAGCCGGCCTACTTGCGTCGTCCGGCGGGGACGGCGTTTTCCCAGATCCGGATTGTACCCAATCCTTACAATATACGTGCGAAGGATTACCAGTTTGG
>JAHJGX010000170.1 GCA_018824205.1 bacterium | reverse complement strand
TATTGTGCTGAATATTCGGGGAAATAGTTTTAGACTTAAAGAAAAAACTGAAAAAGAACTTATTGATATGACTGGAACGGAAGGCTAAAGTGGTACACTTTTCACGACCATTTTTGGTACATTTTTTCGCGACCCTTGACAGCATCAGCGGATCAGCCGGCAGAGCATCGTCGATTTTCATTTTGATGAGCGCTTTGACCTGATCATCGCTCCTTTCCGGGTCTTCATGCACTTGCTGGAAAAAGAGGAGCAAATTGCCGCATTGAATAATGTCTACCGGCATCTCAATCCCGGCGGCCGGTTTATTTTCGACACTTTTGCGCCCAATCTCAAACAACTCATCGAAGGACTGGATCAGCAGGTCGATTTCGACGGCGACTATGAACCGGGCAAACGGCTGAAACGGATTGTCTCAACGAAACCGGACCTGATCCGGCAACTTATCAATATTCATTTCCGGCTGGAATGGGATGAAGATCATCAAACAATGTTTGAAGACTGGGACTTCCCCTTGCGCTACTTTTTCCGCTATGAACTGGAACACCTGGTCGAGCGGTCGGACTTTGCAGAGTACAAAATCATGGGCGATTTCGAGGGCCACGAATTGAGTCAAAACTCGAAAGAGTTTATCGTGATTTGCCGGAAATGATAAATCCCGGTAAAATATTTTTCCACCTGTCCGCTTAATCCTCTAAATTATACCATACTGTACGGGAGAGAAGACTATGCAACATATTGATTGGCTTTTAGTATTACTCTGCCTGCTGTTTTTCAGCGGCAGGCCGACGGCAGCCGGCGATTTATCCGGGATTAGATCAGTAAATAAAAGGAGAATATCACATGCGTGAAATGAAAACCTATGAGAATTTTCCGGCCTGGATCGTACTCCTGGCCAATGTCGTGTCCATCCTGCTCTATGTCATTGGTCTTTTTATCTGTTACCGCCTGCATTGGATCGCGGCAATTTTGTATCTGCTCTTTATCCTCGTACTGGAATTCCGGCTGATCGGCAAGCACTGTGTCAATTGCTATTACTACGGCAAAATCTGCGGCTTCGGCAAGGGCTGGTTCAGCGCGAAACTATTCAAAAAAGGCGACAGCGCGCAGTTTTGCGCCAAAGAGTGGCCTGTTTCTGATCGGCTTGTTATTCACCGTGATGAGCCTGATTAACCCGGGGAAATCGACGACCCTGGGATTGCCTTCAAAAAACACCGTATTTAAAACCAATGGCATTTATAAAATCAGCCGAAACCCGATGTATATCGGTTTTAATTGTTTAACCCTCGCGTCGATGCTGTACACATTGAATATTACCGTAATCCTTTTGGGTGTTTACAGCATGATGATCTATCATTTGATTATCCTGGGTGAAGAGAAATTCTTGGAACAACGATTTGGTGACAACTATATGGAATATAAAAAGACTATCAGAAGATACATTTGATTTTATACCTGTTGCGTGATAAAAACAAGATCTGAATAATCACTCCGCTAATGACTGCCTGTCAAGACCAAATGATGTGGGAGAACACAAATCCATCCATCAGGAAGAGTGGGAATATTACTAAAAAGACACTTCAGGTACTGAATAGACCTGTCTGGTACAAACGAAATTTTAAGGTTTTTCTAAGATCAATATTTCAGATATTTTTTTATCTGATCCAATTTTATCAGCGAAATCAAAAATTATTTCCTATATAATTAATCATTTTTGTTTTTTGGGATCGGGATTCGGAATTGGCAAGCCGGTTTCAGGATCAAATTCAGGCTGTTTCACAGATTTTTCCGGCTCCATTGGCAACCCGGTTTCAGGGTCATATTGCTGAAATTCTTCAGTATGTTTCTTTTCTTCGATTGGCAGACCGGTTTCAGGATCAAAATGAAGTTTACCTAGTTTTTCTATTTCTTGTATTCCGTATGGATATTCAATCAGGGATTGGGATTTTTTAGGCTTGTTAAAACTGTTTAGTCCCAGGCTAAATGATACCATTAACTTCGTATCGGTTATATCCCGGTCCAGCAGATAAGACCTCACCAGTGAAATATCGTACTGATATTGCAATGATGTTTTTTTATTTGGTCGCTCTGTGCCTGCTGTAAATCCAAGACCAACACTTGATAATTTATATTTGTCATTTTCACCATAATAGGAAATATTTTCGTCAATGTTTCCATAGGATAACAGGGCGTGGATTCCATAGTAACCCTGTTTTGTATCTGTGACCATACTGGTCAGAAAAGGTCTCAACTGGATTCCAACTCCATTTACCACCCCGGATGAAATATCAATTTCTCCCTGTACTCCTAATTTACAGGGTATCTTATTATTGAGATGAATGTATCTGCTTTTATCATATCCAGCGATATAGCAAGTTCCATCGGAGCCGACCAAACCGGCCCCAAGGTAAGGCCCCTGATCACCTGTTCCGGTTCCTTTTAGAAAGGACGCCTCAATCCGGAGGCCGGAAATACCGGAGTAATTCTCTATACCGGGTGCCGGGCCGCCGATTGCCGAAATAACACTGAATGCATTCGCACGCTCGCCATCTTCCAGAGCTTGGGTCGTTCGAAGATGTGCGTTATTATAGCAACTAACCGAAAGTAAACCGCAAACCAAACAGATTAATCCTGTTAATGTCTGCTTCATCTGGGTTCTATTGTATATCAAAATTCAAAGAATTCCCAATAAAAATCCAGAAAAGGTTGTTGAAAGTGTAAGCCAATCCGAAAATTTTCCGACAACGCATATAAGAAACCAAAGTCAAAATCAACCAGACTGTAGTCCCCCGCCGGCGAATCTAGGACAAATGGTGTTTCATCACCAACATAGTCTTTAATTACTTTATCTATATTCCGGGTTCGGTTTGAATTGTCAGCCCAGACTTTTGCAACAAATTTCAGGTTTTTTCGAAGATCATATTCAAACGCCGACCAGACCCGGAAAGGTATTTTAAACTGTGAATCTGTACTCCATCTATAACCATTCTTCAGTTCCGGTCTTATCTGATTAAAAGTATTGGTTTTTATACCAAGCGACCAGCCCGCTTTACCGCGACCGCTTTTGAGAC
This sequence comes from bacterium, assembly GCA_018824205.1. Taxonomy (GTDB): domain Bacteria; phylum Fidelibacterota; class UBA2242; order UBA2242; family UBA2242; genus B118-G9. Next base: position 10,811 of record JAHJGX010000170.1, on the reverse strand, counting down.
TTGTCCGTTTAGAGATGACAAAATATATTTCCGAATAGACCGATGTCTCCTTTTTATCAACCATTATATCTTCAATTAAATCAACGCTTCCAAGTTCATTAATTGCCAAACCGGATACACTGTCAAGAATTGTATGGGAATACTTTGCAGCCAGTGATGAAAGCGGATAGGCCCGGTGGATTCCTATCCCAATCGTCGCTGCACTTTCTTTACTGCCCGTTTGATGATGAAAAAGTCTGATCTTCGGATATATATTCAGATCCCCGGAAAAACCCGAACCAAATTTCGTCGTCAGCATAAAATTATCGGAAAATCCATATCCCATTGACAGACCGCTCAGATAAAAAGTCTGTTCTTCCAGGAGAAAGGCCGTTGGGTCCGACATGATTGAAATCAATTGTGCTTCCCCGCGGAAGAAGCGTCTCACATCTTCAGTCATGGGAATCAGTTTACCGCCATGATACCGGTCAAAATCCCTGATATCCCGTTTGCCGATACAAACATCCCCGTAATTTGATCGGATGGTAATATCCTCCGGTGTTTCATTAATTACAGGCCCGGAATAGCGCGTCCCGTCTTTTTTACTGATTTTTACTACTTCATCCAATATATCGCTTTTAGGAATGAACAACAGACCGTCAATTGTCTTAATCTGGCAAATATCATCTTCAATTTTAATAATCGTTCCGTCAATAACATTATTATCAACAAGATGAAATCTCTTAGACATTCCCTCCTCCAATGTTGTAGCGAGTGTCGGTGGGGAGATAATATCATCCTTCCTTTCAATTGCAGAGGTAATATCTAACGGCTTCGGAGGATCAGCCCCCTGAAACCGTTTAATCAATTCAATTCCCTCGGTTTTGCTTAATTCTGTAATCGGACTTCCATATTTCTGAAGTAAATAACTATCCAATTGTTGATCTGTAAATCCATTGCGCTCTGCAAGAATTTTAAGCGCATTAATTTGCCCGTTTGTTATAGTATCATTCTGGGCAAAAACAAGATATCCACAGCAAAATACCAATAGCAGCAGTTTTAAGGTTTTCATAGCTTTCCTCCATTATAAATAAATTTTTCGATGACAGCCACTTTATCGGGGTACTTTAGGGTCAACAGATATGTTTTGGGGGTTTAGTCATAAATCCAAAATGGAATACCGGTTTATTTAAGACATTAAATAATAAATGTCAAGTACCAACACCCTTTTTGCTCAAAAGGCAAATAGGACAGATTAACTAACACGACAGTCAATTTCTAACTGAAATACCATATGTAATCCCGAATGCCGTAAGAATAAGTCCCAGATGTGCTTTTGGAATATTAAATTCCTGCTCAATTACCGGCATCGCTACTGCGAGACTTTTTCTGACAAAATAAAATCCAATATCACCGAAAAGCATGGCATACACCACCCGGAAGCGCCAATATTTATACTGCTTCCGCATCTCGCTGTCATCGGCTATTCGTGGCACATCCGGTGCTACTTTAAGAAAGCTGAACATGTTGCTCAAAAACATCTAATTACTCCCGTTTTCCATAGTCTGAAGGCGTAGCTTTTTTCATCGATTACGACTTTCTATCAATAATTCTCCCAGCTTTTCAATATTCTCAACGATCAAATCCGGTATACTGGAGCTGTTTTCCACATCGTCCCGCGTCGCCTCACCAGACAACACCAAAACTCCCATTACTCCGGCCCGGTGTGCCATTTCAATATCTGTATAAAGGCGGTCGCCAACCATAGCAACCTCGTCTTTCTTTACATGATTGCGATCCAGGATTCCCCAAATCATTCCCGGGTCCGGTTTTCCCAGGACTACGTCCGGTGCCCGGCCGGTGGCGGATTCCAGTGAGGCACAAATAGCGCCACAGTCCACAAGCAAGGTTGGCTGATCTGTCGGGCAGATACGGTCCGGATGAGTGGCAATAAACGGTTTCCCCAGCTTGATCCAGTACCCGGCTTTACATAAACGTTCATAGACCAAGGATGTATCAAAGCCGACAATCACTGCATCCGGCTCACTATCATCCGTTTCATTCACAACCCGAAAACCGGATTCACGAAACTCAGATTTCAAATCCTCTGTACCCAGTACATACAGTTTTCGGATTTCATTCCGCTCAGATACCAGATAATCTATCGTTGACAAAGAGGACGTATAAATATCATCCTTTGTACCTTCAAGACCCATACCCCGCAATTTTTCAAGGTATTGCGCAACACCCCTGGAAGAATTATTGGTCAGGTATGTGTAATGGATTCCCAACTCTTTCAATGTGTTAATAAAATCGTGTGTAAAATGAAACAGCTTGCTCCCGTTATAGATTGTACCATCCATATCAAGGACTATATGACGAATTTTCGAAAGTCGGTCCAAATCAATCATCTGTTTACTCATTTCTAGTATTTTTCCGAATTAAATATATTGGTGACACAAATCTCAAATATTCCGAGTTCCTGCGTAAAATCTAAAATCCTGTAGCGCTTCCAAATCAACTGGGCAAGTCCATAACTTTCTCTTAAACGATCCAGCCCAATGCCAATATCCATCGGTGATACGGGCGCATCAACCTGCTGTAACATTGTTTTAAAATCCGAAAATCCAACTAACTGGTGCTCTAAATCCCGTTTTAATTCCGGCCATATTTCAATCACCCGATGCAACCGCTTTTCCAAATCAGTAAAACCAATATACTACAAAAATCTACACAAATCCCAATCTTAAATTAGCACAAGAATATGTTAATAAAATTCCAACTATTGAAGAATTGACAAAAGAGACTAAAGGTGAATAGCTGTGTACTAAACAAACTGATAACAGGCTACATTACAGTACATCAGAATACAATTAAAAAACCCTGGTTTCTCGTCGAGAAATCAGGGTCATTCCGTAGTAGCGGGGGCTGGATTCGAACCAACGACCTCTGGGTTATGAGCCCAGCGAGCTACCAACTGCTCCACCCCGCGATCAATTTTCAATGTATCTTTTCGCGTGATTCTCGCCGTCTATAAAGAGCCCAGCGAACTACTCCCGATATATCGGGACTCCACCCCGCGATCAATTTATAAAATAATCATTTGTAAATAGCGGGCGTAATATGCGCATATTTTCAATCAAATTCAAGAACCATTTTAAATCCGTTTAATTATTCTCCGATTACCTTTATCAGGTAACGTTTGGGGCGTTTGCCATCAAATTCACCATAAAATATCTGCTCCCAGGGTCCAAAATCCAGTCGCCCGTTGGTAACAGCAACCACAACTTCCCGCCCCATGACCTGACGCTTCATGTGGGCGTCGGCGTTATCTTCATAACCATTGTGATGATATTGAGAATGTGGTTTTTCAGGCGCTAATTTTTCCAGCCATACTTCATAATCATGATGCAATCCCGGTTCATCATCATTGATAAATACGCTTGCCGTAATATGCATCGCATTCACCAGGCACAATCCTTCTTTTATGCCACTTTCACGAACCACGTCTTCCACTTCCGGCGTAATGTTGATGAACGCTCTTCTGCGGGGAACCTTCAGTGTAATATGTTTTGTAACAGATTTCATATCTCGAAACTCCTCATTTAATCCCTTGAATTTTAACAATTCGGCATGCATTTCACAAGCATTATGCCAACGGCATGCCCACGGCAGAATTTCCTTTTGCTAACTCTGGTAACAGATCTGTCCTCAAATGCAATGTGAAAAAATTTGTTTTTTGTCTTACATAATCAAAAATGCCGGTACAAACAGTACAATATATTCGTTGTGTTAATGCAAAGTTAAATTAAATTACAATTGGGGAAATAAGAGAAAAAAAACCAATGCGATTGCCAAACATCTTTTATTCAATAAAAATGTAAAGGGAGCAAATATTTGGGTTAATTATAAGCAAAAATCCTCCTTTGCCTGAAAATAAGCATCTATATAAAAAATCAAATGACACCGAAAAACATATCAATAGCCCAAGCATTTATGGCTGGGATAAAAGAAGGTTGAGAAGATATGGCAAAAAAACATTCCGATGCTGAAACACCTCAGTTTGAAAAGAAAGTAAAGGAACTCGAAAAGGCGAAAACAGAAGAAGCATTGCAGGAAAGTGATAATAAATACCAATTGCTTTTAGAATCCAGCGACGATCCTATCTACCTTGTAGACAAAGAGCTTAAGTATTTGTATGCTAATCAGAAGCTTCTATCAAGATATGGAAAATCCTTAAGCGAAGTAATTGGACAAACTTATGCAAATTTTCACTCGTCCGAAGCAACAAAACTATTCTCCGATAGAATAAAAAAAGTCCTCAAATCGGGCAATCCGGTCGTTTACGAATATACAAGTCAGAGAGACAAGAAAGATTTCCTGCGAACACTAAATCCGTTTATAAACTGGAGTACCGGGAAGATAACAGCCATAACGGTCATTTCAAAAGATATCAGCAAGCAAAAACAAATGGCAAGAGCGTTGGAAAAAAGCGAAGCACAACTTAGAAACTTCATTGAATCCAGCACAATAGGGATATGGTGTTTCAGGCTGGAAACACCGGCAGATATTACACTCCCAAAAGAAAAAATGATCAAAGCATTTTTTAAAGCTGTCTGCGCGGAATGTAATGAAACCTACGCTAAAATGATGGGCACAAGCAAAGACGGGATTTTGGGTACTGTACTATATGAAGTTATGCCTGATACGGAAGAAAACAGAGATTATCTTGAAACTTTTATTCACAATAACTTCCATATTTCAGGTGGAATTTCCCATGAAATCGGCAAGGATGGCTTGGAAAAATATTTCTCCAACTCCATGGTGGGAACTATAAAAAACGGGAAACTTGTCGAAGCCTGGGGCACGCAAACCGACATTACCGACTTAAAGCATACAGAGAAAAAGATAGGGTTACTATCTCAGATGACGGAAAATTCACCGGTGGCTATGGTAGTGTTGGATATGAATAAAAAGATTACTTATGTAAATCCGTTTTTCTTGAAACTATATGGCTATGATTCAGAGGAAATATTAAACAAACCTGTTGTAATTTTAAGTGGTGACGACGACCCTGAAAAACACTATTCCAATATTTTTAACATAGTTGGGAGCAAAAGACTCTGGAGGGGTCATGATAGAAGAAAAAGAAAAGATGGCACGATATTTTGGGCTTCATCAAGTGTTACTGAAATAAAAGATGAAAAAGGAAATATATTTTATTATTCCGAGGCTTCCAGGGATATTACCCAACAAAAACGGATGGAAGAAGCGCTGCTTGAGTCCGAAGAACGGTTCAGAACCATCTTTGAAAATATGACTATTGGTATGTATCGAACCACACCCGATGGCCGGATACTCATGGCGAACCCGGCACTGCTCCGAATGCTGGGTTATTCCTCCTTTGACGAACTTGCTAAGCTCAATCTGGAAAAGGCGGGATATAATCCGGATCTTCCTCGCTCCATTTTTAAAAAGCGCATTGAAAGCGAAGGAGAGGTCATTGGGCTGGAGTCTGCCTGGATAAGGCGTGACGGCACAACGCTCTTTATTCGTGAAAGCGGCAAGGCTATTCGGGATGACGCCGGAAATACCCTTTATTATGAGGGAACAGCCGAGGATATTACCGAGCGCAAGCAGGCGGAAAAAAAATTACTTTTCGAACAGAAACAACTTCTTTCTATGTTTGATAGTATTGATGAAGTGATCTACGTCGCCGATCCGGTTACTTACGAACTTATATATTTTAATGAGGCTTTTAAATCGCGCTGGAAAGGAAAAGCTGGCGATAAATGTTATAAGGTACTTCAAGATCGAACTTCTCCCTGTCATTTTTGTACAAACAAAAATATTTTTGGGAAAAATCTCGGGAAAACATATATTTGGGAATTCCAGAACTTAGTTGATAAACGTTGGTACCGCTGCATAGATAAAGCAATAAAATGGCCTGATGAGCGTATGGTGCGCTATGAGATGGCGGTTGATATCACTGAACGCAAGCGGGCAGAGGAGGCGCTTTACAAAGTCAATCGGACTCTCAGGGTGATCAGCGATTGTAATCAAGCCCTGATACGCGCCAAGAATGAGCCGGATCTTCTGTGCGATATATGCCGTACCATCGTAGTAACCGGGGGATATCATCTGGCGTGGATCGGTTTCGCCGAACAGGATGAAAAGAAGACCGTGCGCCCGGTTTCACAAGCAGGATATGAGAAAGGGTATCTGAAAACTTTAAACATTACCTGGGCGGATACTGAACGGGGTCGCGGTCCTACTGGCAGAGCTATCCGGACAGGCAAACCTTATGTGGTAAAAAATATCCATACCGACCCTGATTTTGCTCCATGGCGTGATGAAGCTACCAAGCGAGGATATGCATCGTCTATATCTCTTCCTCTGATTGATAACGGTCAAATTCTCGGTGCGCTGAATATATATGCTGCTGAAGCGGACGCTTTTAATACGGAAGAAATCGAATTACTCACAGAACTGGCGAATGACCTGGTATATGGCGTCATGGCATTGCGTATTAATACCAAGCGTAAGCAAGCCGAGGAGGCTCTTCAAAAGAGTGAGAAACAATACCGTTTAATAAGTGAAAATACGAGTGATTTAATTACTATGTCTACGTTTAGTTTGGACCCCGTTTTTACTTATGTCAGTCCTTCGATTGAAAACTATGGATATAAGCCTGAAGAGCTCATTGGAGAACCATGCTTTAATTTTATACATCCCGATTTTAAGAAACAATTGCTACCTTTATTAAAAAAATATATATCTGTAAAGGCAAAGAATCTTTTAACTGGGAAGGGTACTGATATCACCGAAAATCTTGAGTTTCAGGCAAAAGATAAGTCGGGAAACTGGCATTATACGGAGAGTACTGCAAATCTTGTGGATGATAAAATACTATATATTTCAAGGGATATCACCGAGCGCAAACGGATGGAAGAAGCACTGCGTGAGTCCGAGTTAAAATACCGCAGTTTGATTGAGAACGTGCAGGACGGGGTGTTTCTGATACAGGATAATCAAATGAAGTTTGTCAACCCGGCTTTTGCTTCCATGATTGGTTATACGGAAGAGGAGGTAATCGGCAAGGACTTTCAGGATTTTATTGCTCCGGAAGACAGAGAGATGGTTGCCGATCGCTACCGGCGGCGCCAGGCAGGAGAAGACCTTCCATCAAAATATGAATTTCGATTACTAAACAAAGACGGGAAGAGTAAGATCGATATCATCATGAGTGTTGGGTTGCTCAATTTCATGGGAAAAATCGCAAGTATCGGAACAGTACATAATATAACCGAACGCAAACGAGCGGAGGAAGACCTCAAAGAATCTGAAAAAAGTTATCGTGGTCTTTTCAATAGTACTACCGACGCGATTTATGTTCAGGATAAAAATGGATTTTTCATAGATGTTAATGACGGCGCTGTAAAAATGTATGGCTATCCGCGTGAATTCTTCATAGGTAAAACTCCGGAGTTTCTTTCCGCACCCGGCAAAAATGATATGAAGAAAGTATTGAAGATGGTTCAGAAAGCCTTTATGGGCGAACCTCAGAGATTTGAATTTTATGGTCTGAGAAAAAATGGAGTGGTCTTTCCAAAGGATGTGCAATTGAACAGCGGTACCTATTTTGGAGAGAAAGTGGTTATTGCATTTGCCCGTGACATCACAGAACGCAAGCGGGCGGAAAAGGAAGTCCGTGAGAGTGAAGAAAGATACAGAATCCTTTTCAAAGAAACGCCAATCGGCATATTGACATGTGACACTAAAGGAATTATACAGAACGTCAACAAGACAGCCTTAGAAATTCTTGGCTCGCCATCTGAAGATGCTACAAAACAGATAAATCTTTTAACATTCCACCTCTTGAAAAAAGCTGGAATCTCTGATGATATAAGACGCTGCATAGAAGAAGGTTGTATTGTAAGCTCCGAAAAACCCTATACCACGAAGTGGGGAAAATCCCTAATAGTTCAATCAAAAATAACACCTATTACCGATGAGAAAGGAAAAGTTAATAGAGTATTATTCGTTTTTGATGATATTTCTGAGCGCAAGAGAGCAGAAAACCAAATTATATCCTTAACCAAACAGATTGAACAATTCAGCAAAATTTCCGCTGATATGTTAACCATCACAGATGACAAAATGCTATTTAAAACCATTAGTTCTGCCATTGTTGAAATTTCGGATTTTAGCCGGGTGATGTTCTATACTTTTAAGGAAGAGTTTCCATATAGAGATATACTGGGTTCTCACGGTATAGATAAAGAAACTATAAACCGCTTGCAAAAAGTCGGCATATCACAGAAGGAGTTAAAAGGGATTTTTAACAAAGGAATATCCCTGGGAAATCAATCATGCTATTTGCCGCATACTATGAAGCATATCCTTGATCAAAAGGCTGTGGATAATGGAAAGAAAGAGTATGCTCCCGGCGAGAGTCGTTGGCACAGAGAGGACAATCTTTTCATCGCTTTAAAAAACGAAGCGGGAGATCTCATCGGTATAATTTCTGTAGATGATTCCAAGAGCGGGGTTATTCCCACGGATGAAACGGTCAAACCACTGGAAATGTTCGCAAATCACATTTCCCAAATCTTGCAAAGTAGAAAATTGGAAAAGAAGATACGAGATTCTGAGGAGCAATATCGCCAGTTAGTCGAAAATGTCAACGATGCAATTGTAATCAGTCAAAATGATAAATTCATATTTTTTAATAAGCAATTTGCAAAGATGCTGGGCTATGCGTATGATGAATTACTCAAGAAAGATTACACGGAAATATGTACCGAAAAGGCTATCGGAATATTAATGGAGCGTGATAAACAGCAAGACCGGGGAGAAAAAGTTCCATCCCGATGCGAAACAATATTTAGAAAAAAAGACGGGACAACAATTGAAGTCGAAGCAAATGTATCAATAATTGAGTACATAGGCGATAAGGCGACTTTTGCGGTAATAAGGGATGTCACGGAACGAAAGCGAATCGAGAAAGAGGCTCGCAGAAACCAGAATCTCGAATCAATCGGCGTTCTTGCCGGCGGTATTGCCCACGATTTTAACAATATCCTCACTATAATTTTAGGCAATATTACGCTTTCCAAGATGTATGCCAACCCGGAAGATAAAGTTTATAAAAAATTAGTCGAAGCAGAGAAGGGAGCCATGCGGGCAAAGGACCTAACCCAGCAGCTACTCACTTTTTCCAAAGGCGGAGCGCCGGTCAAGGAAGCATCATCTGTTGCTGAATTTCTAAAAGAATCCGCAGCTTTTGCACTCTCCGGATCTAACGTCAAATGCATATTCTCCATTCCGGACGAGCTTTGGGTGGTTGAAATTGACAAAGGGCAGATAAACCAAGTGTTTAACAACCTGGTAATGAATGCAGACCAGGCTATGCCCGAAGGCGGCATAATTAATATCAAAGCCGAAAATATTACTATTACTCCGGAAAATGTTTTACCACTTCAAAACGGAAAGTACATAAAATTTAGTTTTGAAGACCATGGGATTGGCATTCCAACCCATCATCTCGATAAAATATTCGATCCATACTTTTCCACCAAAACCAAGGGAAGCGGGCTTGGACTTGCCAGCGCCTATTCCATTATTAGAAATCATAACGGATTAATAACGGTTGAATCGGAACTGGGCGTCGGAACTACATTCTACATATATCTGCCGGTTTCAGAAAAAATAGTCGCTGAAAAAGAAAGCGAAACCGGAAAAACGCTTTTCGGAAAAGGGAAAATCCTCATAATGGACGATGAAGATTTCGTAAGAGAAGTCGCCGGAGAAATGGTAGAAAGTCTTGGGTACAGCGCCGAATTCGCCAAAGATGGCGCGGAAGCAATTGAGTTTTATAAAACAGCCCTGAAATCCAAAGAACCTTTTGCGGCGGTAATTATGGATTTGACCATACCTGGTGGTATGGGTGGAAAAGAGGCTGTCAGGGAACTCCTGAAGATCGATCCTGAATTAAAAGCGATTGTTTCCAGTGGATATTCCAACGATCCGATAATGTCCGACTGTAAAAAGTACGGTTTTGTGGGCGTTATTGCCAAGCCATACAAATTATCTGAACTGGGAAAAACGCTGCAAAATATCACTCAATAAACCAATTTCCGGACAGCGTTTAGAGAACACCTGTCAGGTTTAGCCGCTTTATCTTTTCCAGCTGCAACCATTCCTATAAACCTGACAGGTATAAAATCGTATGTCCTTTTCAGAATCTGGCATGAAACTGAAAATGGGGTTCTTTAATGCCAGGATATTTAAGCAACTTCTTTAATCGCCCACTCCAGGGCATCCTGAAGCATCTGCTGTGGTGGCTCATTAATAAAACCCTCGTCTATCAGTGACTTAGTCATACTGCGGGAATATTCAATATCTTTTTTTGCCCATTCAAATGCTTCTTTCCGTGAAATAATATTCCGTGCGACGCCATCTTTAATTGCTTGCATCGCCACAGCGGCGGCTTCCGTCGGAAATACATTGGCTTCATCCATTGTCGGTACAATATTTTCCGGATCGATACCACGGGCCTCGGCATAATCAGCTAACGAATAGGCTGCTGCAATGGCCATCTCATCGGTGACTTTTTTCGCTCGGACCATCAGGGCGCCTTTCAGAATACCGGGGAATCCCAGCGAATTATTGACCTGGTTCGGAAAATCGCCGCGTCCGGTAGCAACGATAAACGCACCGGCTTCTTTCGCCGCATAGGGATAAATTTCCGGAACCGGATTGGCGCAAGTAAATACAATTGATTTGTCTGCCATTGAATGAATCCATTCTGGTTTTACGGTGTCCGGACC
>JAHJGX010000169.1 GCA_018824205.1 bacterium | reverse complement strand
TTTGAATGAATAGTTTGAATCTTCATAGCGGGTATCTCCTTTTCATGACCGATAGTGGCCACTGTATAAAAATAACTTGTCAGAGGAGGAATGCCCGCTATTTATTTTAAGTCTGTTCATAAGCATAATAGTATGGTGCACCTAACGACGGGAGCTGTTTTTTAATTGATGATTTTGAGAGTTTGTGAAGCATTTTTGAGAAGTTTGAGAATCGGCGAAATCAATCCCGCCGTAGGTGACACTTGCCCGTTAGATTATTAAATGATTAGTTTATACCTAAACAAATAACTATTTAATAGGATAGAAATTCATGGGTATTCTTAAGAGATTGTCGTTCAATTGGGATAAGTTAGCCAATATTGTAATAGCTAAACTATTAGAAAAAGAAGTAAATATTATAGACAGGAATATAAAAAGTATTTACTATGCCGAATGTGCTGAAAGATGTAGGTGCTCGAATGAGTTACTTTCAGAATTTAAAGATGATAGTTATAAGAAAGCGGTTCTTGCTGAGTGTGAATCGCTTACAAAAATGTACGACAAATTGGTAACATCAGAGGTTCCCATTGAAAGATCAGATACTATTACAATACTTCTGAAAATTACCGCAATGGCAGGAACTTTGGCATATTGTAAACAATTTATCACTGATGATGGCGTCGATTCTGAATTCTTGCTTCTCTTGTACAAAAAAGTGGTGAGTAATCTTGAAATAATATGAATACAAATTGCTGGGCGAATTTCTCATTTGCTTTGTTTGACAATAGTGAATATTCAAATATTGACAAAGATATGGAAATTTTATGAATAATTCTGAGAAATTTTCCACGTTAAAGGGAATTATCGGAATATTTTTCATTTGTTTAATATTGTATGGATTTCTTAGGGGCATATTTGCGTCGTTTTCTGAAATGGGATTATTTGCTGGATTAATTTCAATATTTATTTTCATTTTTTGGATAAGACAAATATTTAAAAAACAAGATAAGGAGTAAAAGATTTTCATGTCATTTATTGATAATGTACTAAATTTTCTTTATGAGAATTCACCTACATCATATAAGGTATCAGCAAGAAAAATCTGTGAATTATATAAAACAATAAAATACCAAAATCCAATGCTCTCCAGTAAGGAAATAGCCTTTTTTACACTTAGTAGAAGACATGCTTTAGTTAAAGATGGTTTTTCTGATGAATTTATCTCTCAAATAATCGAAGAAAGTGAGGATTTTGAGCAATTTATTCTTAATACAGTATTTCGTGAGCTTATTCTTTCATTTGGAGAAGAGAAAATAGGCAGACTAAGTGATAAAACTAAAATTGATGTGACAAGACGGATTTTAGAAGAAGTATATAGACAAGGCCTTCAAAATGAAAATTGGTACTAGTTGTTGTTAAAGGAGGAAAATTATGGAAATACAATATGCATCCTTGTTTTCATTTAAAGTTATTATTTGGCAGGTACTTCTTGGATTTATTCAGTATGTTGGTTTGAAAATTGGTAATAGAATTGGTTTATTAATTGCCTATTTGATTGTGATTATTTGGACGATTTCAAAAACCTACGATGGACTGTTAATTTTACAATTAATAATCCAGAGTACAATTGCCTATTTCTTTTATAAATCTCTATACGATAAGAGTAATACTGATGACAAAAATATATAGTAAGTATATGTTTATACGTCTATTACATAACAACAAAATTTTAGGAAAGGAGAAACATTAAAAACCTACTTTTAGAAAATCCTAAGGAATTCTTCAAAGATTTCATAATTAAACTTGGGAATAAAAAAGATATTTGGATTTCTTTGGCACAAGAATGCAAAGAATGCGCTGAATATCTTATTCTCATAGAAGATAATCGTAATTATATTGGTGTAAAAAATAAGATTAGATATATTCCCCAGATCTTAATGCTTTATGGATATGCAATAGAAGTATTAATAAAGGCAAAATTAATCGAACAAAAACTTTTGAATTATGATAAAAATGGAAAATTAAATTCTTGTGCTATGGGTAAAATAAATTTGCATAATTGCAAACAATTATTGGAGAAAACTGGGTCAATAGTGAAATTAGATAAAAAAGAAGAAACCTTACTTAAAAACATACAATATTTTACTGAACTTGGAAAATATCCATTTATGAAATGTGCTGCAAATATTGAGATTGAAAAGGAAAGGGATAGGATAAAGATCATAGGTATCACGCCGCCAGATGATGAAGTCATTGAGATAATTAGAAGGCTTTATAATAAAATATACATTGAATTTAAAATAAAAATCTAACCATTGGCTACTTTTATATTAAAAACAACTATTTTCTTTATATACTAGAGAAAAAACTAATTGCAGACAGTCTTAAATTACCGATTCTACTCTTTCGGCAGTCCCCGATAAATCGGGGCCGCGGGCATACTATCTTG
>JAHJGX010000168.1 GCA_018824205.1 bacterium | reverse complement strand
CAAGATAGTATGCCCGCGGCCCCGATTTATCGGGGACTGCCGAAAGAGTAGAATCGGTAATTTAAGACTGTCTGCAATTAGTTTTTTCTCTAGTATATAAAGAAAATAGTTGTTTTTAATATAAAAGTAGCCAATGGTTAGGCATTATTCCATCCAAGTATTTCTCTTATATATTTTCATCCACTTTTGCCCAACTCGAAAATACATTGCTTCACCACCAGAAAACCATGTATCTCTATAATATATCAATGCTAATCTCATATTTTTATTATATACGATAAAATTTACCTGAGGCAATGTAATAGTATGCAATCCTCCCCAATGTCCAAATAACGTTCCAATATAATCCTGTAAAAACAATGACCTCTTTAGTCGTTCATTATATTTCATTTTAAAACATTTTTCATCATCAATATTATCACACTTATTATCTGTAATTACAAAATTGTATATTCCAGTTTCATAACCACTATTTTGAAATAGTATCGTTTTATCTTTTATCTTAATTGCTGGTTTAAAATTTATAATTGTCTCAGATTGTTCTAAATATGATTCAATTTCATGCTCATTTATATTTACTATCTCTGAAAAAGATTCAACAAAGCCAATCCTAATGTTACTTTGCACAACTATATATTTGGGCAATCTATATGGAACATATTGCTCAAGACTATCAGGATTACTATAACTCTTTTTTATATCTTTTGGTAAATCTTCTACATCAATTATAGGTGAATAAAACTTTTTAAATAATTGGTATGTTAATTTCTCTTTCCTTGGAAACTGAGATAATTCTTTTTTACTAATAGGTACTGATTCAGTTTTCCATCGAATAAATATTGTATCTAATATCTCATCTTTATCTCTGACAAATGCTTCATTTAGTAATCCATAAATATCGGTATTATTACTATTGGCGTTTAGTTGTACAACAAATATTACCATGAGAAATGTTAAAAGATACTGTGGTTTATTATTCATTTTTTTATAAGCCTAACGGGCATGCATCACCAACAGCGAATGTGACTTTGATGTTCTTTAAATATTTCAAAAATGTTTCGTAAACTTGAAAAATCATCAATCATAAAACAGCTTTCGCTGTTGGGTGCATGCGATTGTTATGTGCCATTATTTCTATATTCTTAATGTTTTATACTGCGTGGGCATTTCGTTGTTTATTCTTCATTTATATCAGACAAATTTTTCCCTTCTTCATTAATCCAATCGTATCGGACTCCAAATCCCCAAAATTTCCTGACATCTTTGAGATTATATTTATCTGTCCAGATTCTACGAAGTTTACTGAATGAAAATAATTCATCACTGTCATTTGTTTTCAAACAGTTTTGATTAGTATTAACAATCTCCGCACAGACCTTATCTCTTGGAACATTTTGGTTAATTGCAGGTTTTAAATAAAGTTTCTGCCCAACTTTTAATTTTTCTGTCTCAAACAGAATTGCAATAATTGATTTTGACCTTTTCCTTTTCTTACTTTTACTTTCCTCAATTATATTACCTTCTGGCTTTATAAACGATTGTGCCAAATATTCCTTACCGTCCTTATCCTTAAAATAATTAAAGTTTACAGCATTAACATTAACAGAGTATGGCTCACTTGATAAATAGTCAATTATCCTAATTGTTGAATCGTCAATCTCTGAACCAACAATTAACATTTTGTGGTCCGAATTAAAATCAATTTCTTCTGATTCTTTGTCAAAAACCGAATTAAAATATTCGCCAATGTCAGTGAATTCTGTTTTTCCAAATTTGTTTAGGATATTATTTAAATCATCATAATCAAGGTCTTTTACCCAAGTTGCATAATCTAACGTTTGAGCTATTATTTCTCGGTAGGTCTTGTCTCGTTTTAGTTCAATAATTATCAGCTCGCCCAAAGAGTTTATTGCTAAAATATCTATTTTCTTTCCAAATGAGGTTAATACTTGACTCCCAATTACTGCTATATCATTGGAAAGAATTGATATATCTTCTATCAACCATTTTTCAAGTCTGTTTTCGTAATCTAATCGAGATTTAGAAACTTGAATTACTTTATCATTTTCAATATTCCAAAGTTTAATTTCTTGCATAGTTCTATCTCCTTATTTTTCCCCTCCCTCATTACACATAACGGACGACGCGTGAGCCGCGCTGATTTAACCTTGCCAAAAAATGAATTGAAAACTCACAAATCTTACTCAAGTAGACAGCTCTAAGCGTCGGCTCCACGCGTATGTTAGAGCTTTTATTCTATATTATTAAACCGGCGGGTATTAATTGTGTAATTCATCTTGCGTATGCAATCTTTGGATGTTTAAAGTAATTCATCACACGCTTAGGCATTTTCTGCAGCATCCGCATATGTGACAAAACACCCTTCTTTAAACTCTTTT
>JAHJGX010000167.1 GCA_018824205.1 bacterium | reverse complement strand
GTTTATAATATATTTTATTGAAAATAATCATTAACAATAAAATAACCGGTTACTCACCAATTAGCATTTCAATATTAAATTTAGATCGCAGTTTTGTTATCCATTCGTCATAAAGAAGAGACTTTTTATACTCTAATGCCCATTTTTCAATAACCGCCCAGGAATCATCATAGATAGTATTTAATTTAAGTATATGATATCCCATATTTGTTGTAAATACCTGACTCACATCTCCGATTTTAATTGTATCAAGGACGGTTAAAAATTCCGGCTGTTGAATTTGACTTTTTGATATTCGATGAATTCTGCCGTTATTGCTTTTTACATCAGGATCATCACTAAATAAAACAGCGGCAGAATCAAAGGGTATTTGGTTGGTTATTAACAAATTTCTAACAGAGTCTATTTTAGAAATTAAATCATTTAAATTATTATCAGATGTTTCTGGCTTTATTAATATATGGCGTACATTGATATTTTCACCTTTCCGATCAAGTAACTGGATTATATGATATCCAAAGTCTGTTTTAACAACATTACTTATTTCATTAATAGTAAGGGAAAAAGCCACTTCCTCAAATTCTTTAATAAATCCGCCGCGTGATATAAAACCAAGATCACCGCCATAAGCTGCGCTAGCCGGATCATCCGAATATTGTCCGGCTAATTCTGCAAAATCAATTCCTGATTGAATTGCCTGATATAATGAATCAGCCAAAAATTTCGCGTTTTTTTCTTCTTTTTGTCCAGCTTTTATTTTAAACAGGATCTGGCTAAAATCTACAGAAGACGGAATTTTGGGCAGACTGTCTCTATAAACAGTATAAAACTCATCTACTTCTCGCCTGGTTATAGTGATTTGGCTGAATTTATCATTTCTCAGTTTTTCAACAATAAGTCTGTTTTTAATAATCGGCCGGTAATCACGACGAACTTTATTTAAAGGGCTGCCTAATATTTTTTCTGCGTTTTCTTTAGATCCGGCCTGAAAAAGAATGTTTTCAATTTGTTGCTCAAGCATTGTTTCAACTTCGCGGTCTTTTACATCGATAGTTTCAATCTTGGCTTGTTCAAGAAGAATATTTTCATCAATTAACGATTGGAGAGCCTGGTTGATTAAACGCTGATATGAACCCGGATCCCGTGACGGGTCTATCCCGAGTTGAGACGCATTCATGCGGGCAAATTGATCAACGTCACTTTTTAAAATAATATTTTCTCCAACAATTGCCGCTATTCCGTCAATTATTTCCTGAGAAAAGGAGAACGATATATACAGAGAAAGAATAATAATGAGAGTTTTTTTCATTGAATTAATGTCCTGTCGTGTAAGTTTTCATATTTTATTTCATAGTCTGTAATAGAAAACAGACTGTCAATATAGGCGTTATAATAATCCTGTATTTTGGCCTGCGTTAGTTTTTGTAATATTTCATTTCGAACATCATCAATAGAACGGATTGAACCAGCTTTTGACCTTGAAATAACTTCAATGATGTGATAGCCGTAATCTGAAGGAATTGGACCTATAACAGTGCGCGGAGTCGACTCAAAAATAGTTTTATCTAATTCCTTTATTGATTCACCCCGGCGCACAACTTTTGTCTCAAAAGTATAATTATTAAACAACTGATCAATCTCTCTGCGATTGCGGGAACGCAGAATGTTTTTTATTCTGTTTGATTCATCAAAATCCTCAACAATCAAATGAGAAACCTTTGCCTCGTCCACATCTCGCAGAAAACTACTCCGGTTCTGGAAATAAAAATTTCTGATTTCATTTTCACTGACATTAATATTTGTCTGAAGTAAATAATGGACATAAGAATCGATTATTAACTGTTTTTTGAAATTTCCCATTTTATATTGAATAGACTCTTCCTTGTCGAAATGGTATTTCTCGGCCTGTTGATACAAAATTTCATTTTTTATCCAGTTGGACGTAAGTGATTTTAAATAATCATCGCTTGCAAAATAATCACTATCCATATCGGGATATATGTTTTGCAGATAATTAGTTGTCAGATATGCGTCATTTACGCGGGCAATATAATCGGCGGGTTTATTTGAGTTATTACAAAAAGAAAAAGCGGTTAAAAAAATAAATAGTATTTTGAATTTCACAACAGTGAGCACCTTTTATTTGGTTAATAATGAGTAATTAACATGGTACGTATATTTATGTCTTAATGATTGAAGAAGTTCCTTCTTTAATTCTGCAACGGCTGTTTTCTTATAATCGTCAAGAATTTTACCTTTAATATTATCAAAGGAAATCGGTTTTGGATCAATAACAGAGATGACGTTTATTATAGAAAATCCTTTACCAGAAGAAATTAAATCGGGATAAATATTTCCCGTTGCAGTGACAGCCGCACATCTTCCGATTCCCGCATACATATTGGCGCGAATATATCCAAGATATCCTTTTCTGGGCATGTTCCTGTACCGCTCTGTATATTCGTCGGCCAATCGTTGAAAATTTTCCCGCCGCAGGGCCTTTTTTAAAACGGTTTTGGCCAGATCTTTATCATTAATAAATATTTCCTGAACTTCATATTGTGGCGCTGAAAGATAAAGCGAATCAAGATAAGTTGAATAAAACTGATGCAATGTATCGTCAGTAATTGTAATTCTGCTTAGGATTTCATTTGAAAAAACCGAATTATAAAGAAGAGTATTTTCCTGGCCGGCAAATTGTTTTTTAAAGTCCCGGGTTTTATTCAGTTTTAACTTTTGGGATTTTAATAATACGATATTATTAATAGCGACTGTTTCAATAACATTGCTTAAAAATTCCGGATTTGAGAATTGATCCGGTATAGCAAAAGGATATACTTTAAAAGCCGCTATAAAATTTTCTAAATATATATCTTTACCCTTAATGCGATACAAAGGATGAGAATAACCAGTCATTTTTAAAACGTCGATAGCAGAGTGTGCAACCGAATCGGCCTTCAATGAAATTAACAAATTCATATATCCGTTTGACAAATCACTTAAGTTTGGACCGATTAATTCAAATTCAAAATCCGCCTTTAATCGTTCGACGGCTTGGAGATATTTTGATTGAATATCCGCTGAAAATTTATTGATTAGCTGTTTTTTAATTGTGGGCAAATATTCATTGAAAGTAAACAGATATTTTTTGTCTGAATTAAGACATTCGTATTCCGATAATAACAGTTGTTTTGTTAGAATTGAATCTAAAACCATTCGATCAAAATACTCATTAATAAGCAGCCGGTGTTTGATCGCCGCAGATTTTTGACGAATATCAGGGTCTTTTAAATAGCCTTCGTCGATGCCCTTGTAAACGAACAGTTGTCGATCAATAAATTCACCGATTTTTATGTTTTTTTCCTCAACGGGGAGGTATTTAAAAGTATGTTTTGGCGTAAGATTAAAAAATTCATCTATTGTAAACCAGCGGGATTCAATCCTTAGAAAATTGTCCGGATCGTGTTTGTCACAAAAAGTGAAAAGAAAAAGGCCAAATATTAACAGAAAAGAAACATTGTTTTTCAAACAAAACCCCGTATTTATCGCCGTAAATTAAGATTACCCCAAAGATGATACAAGAATTGTTTTATCGGTTCAATTTTTTGGAGTTTATTTAGGTACAATGCAAAAACAAGATCGGTGCTTGGAATAAATTTATAGGACAGGCGTAGGTCGGAGGCGGCATTTTTAAGATATGACAGCAATTCACCTGGATCATTCAATGGATTCTTATCGGAAAATTGGATTCGACACAGGTCGGTTTCAAATTTTATTTTGTTAATACCTAAATGTGACCCGAGCAACTTAATCGTAATTAAGCTGAACAAATTTTCTATCTCGGCCGGATATCGCCCAAAAATATCGGCAATTACCTTTTTTAATGATTCTATTTCCGCCAATGTTTTAAATGATGTCAGTTGTTTGTAATAAGACAGCCTTAAAGACTCGGAGGAGATATAATCTTCAGAGATATACGCAGGGAACGGAAACACAATATTTACATCTTTATCTGAACCAGGCAATTCCGCACGCTTTATTTCGTGGTCATCTTCCTTAAGCTCCGCCAGGGAATCCTGCAATATTTTTATATATAAATCGTAACCGATGGCATGTAAGTTTCCGCTTTGTTCTAAACCAAAGACATTGCCGGACCCCCTCATCTCCAGGTCTTCAAGTGAAATGAAGTATCCTGAGCCCAAAGATGTATGGCGCTTGATAGACTGGAGCCGCTTAATTGCGTTGGGATTTAATCTAGAAAGGCTCGATGTAATCAGATAAGCGTATGCCTGTCGGTCAAGACGACCAACCCGCCCGCGTAATTGATATAATTGAGACAGGCCAAAATTTTGAGCCTTGTTGATAAAAATTGTGTTCGCGTTCGGTATATCAATTCCGGATTCAATGATGGCGGTTGTTACGAGCACATGTATTTTGTTATTGATAAAATCAACCATAATTGGTTCGATAATATCTTCAGACATCTGTCCGTGAACATACTGAATAGATAAACCGGGAAACATTTGGATAAGAGACGAAGTAAGGGACGCTATGGTTTTTATTTCATTGTGTACAAAAAATATCTGTCCGCCGCGGTCAATCTCGCGATTTATGGCGTTTCTGATGATATTCTTGTCAAAGGATATAATTTCTGTAAATATCGGAAGCCGCTCTTTGGGCGGGGTGCTTATCAAAGAGAAGTCTCGCGCGCCGATCAAAGAAAAATGAAGCGATCGCGGTATTGGCGTGGCCGATAACGATAAAACATCGATGTTTGCCCTGAATTTTTTAATTTTATCTTTGTCTGCGACGCCAAACCGGTGTTCTTCATCGATAATAAGTAGCCCAAGATCGGTAAAGTTCATATCTTTTGATAAAATCCGATGAGTTCCAATGATAATATCGATTTTTCCTGCTGACAAATCACGAATAATTTTCTTCTGCCTGGCGTTTTTAACAAACCGGGACAGGCGTTCAATTTTTACAGGGTATTTTCCCAGACGTTTTTTAAAAGAGATATAGTGCTGGTCGGCCAGAATTGTTGTCGGAGTAAGTATTGCAACCTGTTTTGAATCACTAACCGCCTTAAACGCCGCCCTGATTGCAACCTCCGTTTTACCGAATCCAACATCTCCGCATAACAGCCGGTCCATGGGAATTGAAGATTCCATATCTTTTTTTATATCTGCGATAGCTTTAATTTGGTCAACGGTCTCTTCAAAGGGGAATTCGGCCTCCATTGTCCATTGAAATTCGCTGTCCGCAGAATATACAAAACCCTTTGACTGAAGACGCTTTGAATACAGGTTAATAATTTCTTGTGATAGCTCTTCGATTGAACGCTTGGTTCGGAGTTTAACGCGATCCCATTCTGCCGACCCAAGTTTTGAAATTTTGGGCAGAATATTGCCGGTTGAACGATATTTGTGGACAAGCGACATCTTTTCAAGCGGAACAAAGACCCTGTCGTTATCAAGATAAGAAATTACAAGGCACTCACGGTCGGCGCCGAATGCAGAAATCTTCTGAAGGCCCATATATTTGCCAATACCATAATCAAGATGTACAACCAAATCATCATAACCGATCTCGGAGGGATCAAATTTACTGTGTTTTACCTCTATCGGTAAAAATGAAAAAGATCGGGGCTTTTGGCGTTTCGAAAAAATTTCCGTATCCGTAAAAACGTATAAATTAATATCCGATATTTCAAAACCCGAAGAAAGTGGCGAATCAAGCACGCTTATTTGTTCGTTATCTAAAAGGGAGGAAAGCCGGGATTGTTGTCCCGAATCGGAACAAAAGAGAAAATACTTGCCGGCAATATATTTGTTTTTTAAAGAAATAAAGTATTCTTTAAAAGAAGTAAAACCGGTGGTTCGAGCATTCGCAGGGCTTGTTGAAAAATGAATATCTGTTGAGCGCAAGTCATTAATGAAAATACTTGTAAATACAGAAAAAGAGGAGGTATTCGATATTAATTTCTGGAAAACGTCACTATGTGTGTCATAATTTGGAAATACAGCAAGGGTATTCTCGGGAAGATATGAAAAAATAGTTGAATCGGCCGCAGTGCTTTCTGTGATTACGGGAAGAATGGTAATATGATCGGTTTTTTTTATGGTTTGAAGGGACTCTTTGTCAACGATTCGGATTGACTCTATGGAATTATCATAAAATTCAAGGCGAAAAGGATGTCGGTTGCCGTGAGAATAAATGTCAACAATGTCACCCCGGGAGGCATATTCTCCGGGAAACTCGACTGAAAACTCTCTATTATATCGAAATGAATTTAACCGGTCAACAACCTCTTTTTTGGACACAGACGACCCGGTCTTTAAGGGTAGCGCGGTTTGCCCCATTTCGGTCGCGCCCGGTAACCTTAGACCCAGCGCATCAACGGAAGTAAGAATAATTTTAGCGCTTTTTGTAAATATCTTTTGAAAGGCATCGTTTAAAAGAAAGATTGAATAATCATCTCTTTGCGCTTCAGACATTTCAGGAAAAAAAACAATGGATTCCGGCGAAATGAACGATTCTATGTCGAATACAAACCCTTCCGCATCCTTTTTATTATTAAAAATCACAAGCGGACAAGATCCGGTTTTTTCTAGAAGCGAAGTTATAAACAGCGCCAAAAGAGAGGAGGAATTTAACCCGGAAATACTTATAGGACCCCGGTGTGAAATAATTTCATCCAGGACCGATAAAAATGGCGGATACGAAGAAAAAAAAGAAATTAGTTTTTTAAGAACTTTATCATGTTTCACGTGAAACAACCTGTTTCTTTAAAAGGATTAATAGTGCGGTAATATCAGAGGGAGAAACGCCGGAAATACGAGAGGCCTGACCAATCGTTTCGGGTTTTATTTGGTTAAGTTTTTCGCGGGCTTCTTTTGTTATTGAATTAATTTTCAGGTAATCAAAATCAGGAGAGAGCAGCGTGTTTTCGTGACGTGCCTGGCTTTTTATCTGGATCGATTGACGTTTAATGTATCCATGGTATTTTACGTCAATCTCGACCAGGTTTACCAGGCCATCAATACTCACGATCACATTTGATAGACTTGACGGCAAGAATTGTAATAAATCCTCAAGATGAATATTTGGGCGACAAAGCGCCTTAAAAAGATTCAAGCCCGATCCAACCGCGTTCTCCCCGCAACGGTGTAATGTTGGATTAATTTCTGCCGGGCCGATGGTCGTGGCTCGTAAAAAATCAATAGTTGTCCTTATTGTATCTGTCTTTTGCCGGGTTTTTAAAAATTGCTCACTGGGAACCAGGCCGTACCTTTGCCCATAGTGAGACAATCTTTGGTCGGCATTATCAAAGCGCAGAAGAAGCCGATACTCAGCACTGGATGTGAACATGCGGTAGGGCTCGGCGGGGCTTTTAGTAATAAGGTCGTCAATTAAAACGCCGATATATGCATCAGAACGAGACAAGATAAATGGTTGCTCGGAATGGATTTTTAAGACGGCGTTGATACCCGCCATTAACCCAAGTGCGGCGGCCTCTTCGTAACCAGACGTGCCGTTAACCTGACCGGCCAGATAAAGCCCGCTGATTGTTTTTGTCTCCAGGGTGCGTTTTAATTGGTATGATGAAAAAAAATCATATTCAATAGCATATCCCGGTTTGATAATTTCAGCTTCCTCGAGTCCCGGAATTGATCTAAGGCCCTTTCGCTGTATGTCTATAGGAAGGCTTGTTGAAAACCCGTTAACATAATATTGACAGGCACCTTCCCATTCGGGCTCAAGAAAAATCTGGTGCGATGACCTATTGCGGAAACGCACGATTTTATCTTCGATACTGGGACAATACCTGGGACCGACCCCCCTTATCTTTCCGGAATACAGAGGAGAACGATCAAGTCCCGAAAAGAGGATATCGTGAGTCACCTGGTTGGTGTGGGTTATATAACAAGGTATGTTTTTGGGAGCGAAGTTTTTTGTTTGAAAAGAAAAGGGAACTGGCTGCGCGTCGCCATATTGCGGTGTTGTATGCTCAATGTTAATAGAATCAAAATGAATTCGGGGCGGCGTTCCGGTTTTTAAGCGGCCGGATATAATACCAACGCTGTTTAACGATTGTGTAATTCCCACGGCACTTTCTTCGTCTAGGCGACCGCCCTTCTTATGTTCAAGGCCGATATGAATAAGGCCGTTTAAAAATGTACCCGCAGTAACAATGGCGGACAGGCAAGATATCTCTCCGTGATTTTGGGTGAGTATTGCGACAACCCTGTCTTTCTCCGTAATTATTTTTATTACAGTGTCCTCTAAAATATCAAGATTGTCCTGGTTTTCAACACGCGAGCGCATTTCAAAGGAATATTTAATTTTATCAGCCTGGGCCCGCGGAGACCATACGGCGCGCCCCCTGGACCGATTGAGCATTCTGAACTGAATGCCGGTTTTATCAATCACCCTGGCCATTTCTCCGCCGAGCGCGTCTATTTCTGCCACAAGATGTCCTTTGGCGAGACCGCCAATTGCAGGGTTACAGGACATCCTCGAAATTGCGGATATATCCATTGTGACCAAAAGGGTGTTTGCGCCCATTCTGGATGATGCGAGGGACGCCTCTAGGCCGGCATGGCCGCCGCCAATTACTATGTTATCATATGATCGTTTCACGTGAAACATTTATTTTCCAATACAGAAATTGTTAAAAATGTTATTTAAAATATCGTCGTTTTCGGTTTTACCCAAAATAACGTCAAGATATCCCAAGGCTTCACGGAGATCAATTGAAATTATTTCCGGAGCAGCGCCCCTGCGAATGCTGTTAACGGATCGTTTCAGATTAAGGTTTGTGTAAAACAACGCATCTTTATGGCGCTCTCTGGTGATAATTATGGGGCAATTTTCCGGAGAAAGTTTTTCTATTTCAGTGATGAGCGCGGTTGCTATTTCACGAACTCCGGTATGGTTGAGAGCAGAACAGATAAAGTACCGGCGATTACCGATCAATTTAATGGCATTTTGTAGATGGGCAGGTTTAGCGATGTCGGCTTTATTTAGAATAAAACATGTTTTTTTTAATTCGGATGGGGTTAGCTTTGGCATTGTTTCCCGCGGGTCTGATAAATCAATAACATAAAGTAAAATGTTTCCATCGCGCATCAGGCTTTTTGTTTTTTGCATTCCCCGGGATTCTATTTCATTGTTTGTGTTTCGTAGTCCGGCAGTGTCTACAAGTCTGATTTGGTAGTTGTCAACCCGGATCGTTTCTTCAATATAATCGCGGGTTGTTCCGGGCAGGGAAGACACAATAACCCGCTCTTCTTGTAAAAAGGCATTAAACAGACTTGATTTCCCGCTGTTTGGCGCCCCAATAATTGGACATCGCATTCCTTCTCTGATGATTTTGCCCCAATCATATGTTTTTAATAACCGGTCGATGGTTGAAATAATAACAGAAACCGCCCCAAGGGTATCACGCGCCGAGATAAAATCAATTTCGTCTTCTTGGAAATCCAACTCCAGCTCAAGAACGGTGATTGTGTTGATTAGGGCGGCCTTAATTTTCTTTATTTCCGTTCCGAGCGCCCCTCTTAATAGATCCATAGATGCCGACTGGGCCGCACGCGAGGACGAATAAGTGATATCAGCGACACCCTCGGCCTGGCTCAGATCCATTTTGCCGTTTAAAAATGCTCGCTGGGTGAACTCTCCCGGCCCGGCAGAGACAGCTCCGAGCTTTTTGCAGGCGGAAATCACTAAATCACAAAGGTAGGGATTTCCATGAATGCTAATTTCCACGACATCCTCGCCGGTGTAGGAGCTGGGCGCCTTAAAGTATGTTACAACGCCTGTGTCGATTGTCCCGCTGTCGTCAATAAGATTGCCAAACACTGCCCTTCGGGGCGATAGATTTTGATTTGAAACGAAAAGCCGTTTGGCTATTGACAACGCCTTTGGCCCGGACAGCCTGATTAATGCAATGCCACCATATCCTCTTGGGGTCGCAATGGCGACAATTGTTAAAGAATCGCTGTTTGTCATTAATCAGATTCTATTTGAATTTTGTTTTTGACCGGATTTGTCGAAGAGTATCAATTGTTGACGGGCGATTACTTTTGCGTTTTGTTTTTGAGGGAACAAATTTTTGTTGGGCAACAGTAAGCAAATTAAAAAGCGTATAGTACAAGTTTAAACCCGACGGGAATTGATTAAACATAAAAAAGAACATAATGGGCATCATATATGTCATCATTTTTTGTTGGGGATTTGAGCTGGAGCTGCCGCTTATTTTTTGCTGTAAAATGGTTGACAGGGCCATTATTATCGGAAGCACGTTTATGTGTTGACCATAAATAGGGATTGCAAAGGGAAGAGTAAAAACAGTATCCGGTGCTGAAAGGTCGGTAATCCACCAAATAAAGGGCGCGTGCCGCAATTCAATAGTTGTGCGAAATACCGTAAAAAGAGCAATTAAAATAGGCATCTGGAGTAAAAGCGGCAGACACCCGCCCATTGGATTAACACCGTGTTCTTTGTACAATTTCATTTGTTCGGTGTTTAATTTTTGGGGGTCGCTTTGATACTTTTTACGAAGATCTTCAATTTTTGGTTGCAGGTTTTGCATTTCTTTCATGGACTGCATGGACTTATTAGTCAAAGGATATAAAACAATTTTTATAAGAAACGCAAAAACAATTAATACCCAACCATAGTTTGGTAAAATGGCCCGCAGTCGTATAAAAATCCATAGAACAGCTTTGCTGATCGGCTTTAGCAGCTTGCCAAGGCTCATGATGTTCTCAAGTTCAACATCAAGTTCTTTAATAGTTGAATATTCAAGCGGACCGAGATAGAGGGTTGTAGTGGCAACAATATCGGTTGGCAAGGAAACCTGCATTGAATACTTTTTATAATAATTTTTCCCTTCCAGCGGAATGCCCGTTGCGGCCAACCTGTAACCAATACCATTGCCGTGAGTAATAAATGCCGATGCAAAATACTTTGTCCGAATAGCGGTCCATTCGGTTTTGCCGGTAAACCGGGAGTCATCGTTCTTGTTGTTTTTTACATCAAGCGCGTCGGTTTCTCCTCCGCTATAGGCATAGGCCTTTGAGTACCTGACCTCGTCAATAAGAACCGGTTCTGTATACTTTAATCCGCTTTCCCAGGTTAGATCGTAATGCTTGGTCGCCATGTCAGATTGAAGGCCCCGCAGGTCCGTTTGAATTTCAATGGTGTATTGATCGCCATAGAAGGTCAGTGATTTTGTTACAATATTTTTATTTTCCGCATTTTTTAATGTAAATGTAATTGTAGATTTTTCGTTTTTTGTAAGATGTACGGTGTTTGTTTCTGGCGATAAGCCCGAGATGCTCTCTATGATAAAATTTTGGTTAAGTCCAACCGAATCACCATTGATGGAAATGTACTTAACTAGCAAAGGTAACGCATTAGCGTTGTTAATAAGTTGTACAAGGGCCGTGTCGCCGTCTATGAACATAGCATAATTTTTAAGTTTAAAAATTTTAATTGTTCCGCCCCCAATAGAGCTTAGTTGGGCGCTATAAAAATCAGTATCAATGGTTATTAGTCGCTGTTCTCTTTCTCCATATACACTTATACTGGGAGCGGATTGTCTTGAGGGCTCTGTGGGGCGCTGCGTGTACGCTTTTGTTGGTGTGGCCTCGGGTGCCGCCCGTTGAATTTCGGGGGCCGCTTGTTCGGCGGGGCCGTTAATAAGTTTAAAGTAGCTGGGCATTGCTAAAATAACAAGAAATATAACTACAAACGCCAAAAGTGATTTTTTATCCATTATTCTTTTCCTTTTGTGTTGGCAATGGATCGTAACCCCCGGGGTGAAAGGGGTGACATTTACCAATTCGAACCACGCTTAAAATTGTTGCCCGGATAAATCCATAGTGTTGATAAGCTCCCCGACAATAAGCGGAGCAGGCGGGGGAAAACCGGCAGCTATTAGGAAGAAGCGGAGATATAAACAACTTGTATGCACTAATCAGAATCACTGGAATTAAATTCAAGGGGTTTTTCATTTTTTCATTGTCGAAAATAGAATATTGGGCAAATTATTTAAATCCGAACTATTGGGATACGAATATACGGAAAAGATAATTGAAAACGGTGTGGTGACAAGGGGTTTTGTTCTACGATAAGCCTCCCGTATTTTCCGTTTTATTCGGTTTCTTCTCACGGCGGTACCAGCGCATTTCTTAATTAAAATAGCCATTTCCCAATTTTGGCCCGGGACAATGGTTATTATGACGGACCCGCTATGTGTTCGCACCTGCGAATTGCTTTTTAAAAGAGCAGACAGGGTTTTTTTGTCCGAAATACGTTCGTTTTTTTCCAGATTAGGCGGCCAGTGTCTTTCTGCCCTTCGCTCGTCGGCGGGCGAGTGTTTTTCTGCCACCATTGCTACTCATTCTTTCTCTAAAACCATGCTTGTTTTTACGTTTTCGGTTGCTTGGTTGAAACGTCCTTTTCATGTATTCCTTTCGTTCGTTGCATTTATCATTTTTGAAAAGCTGTGTAATTTAAAAAATATTTCCATATTTTCAAATGAACTACCCTGACGCGTAGAAAGTAAAAGTTTGTGGACCCACCGGTAGTTTTCCTATATTTCTGATGTTTAACCCCACAACCGATCCAGTTTTTTACTTCTCAGTGCCAACAAATTGTTGATGCCCCCATGGCCCCCGGCGCACACCTTGTTTTTTGCATCGTCTACCGACCCGATTACCAATATCCTTCCCGGTTTCTCTCGATCCATTCCGATTCTCCTTGGAGCAAGCATCAGAGAATTCTTTCGATCGGGCCAGCTTTGATAGAAAACAGCTTTCTGTCAAACCTTTTTCTTGACTTTGTTGTGCGGATATTTACTTTATAGGTAGTGCAACCGCGCGCCTGTTGATATAATGTTAATAACTGTTTTGTGTCCGATGCTGTTTGGGGTTTGTTTATGCTTTTCTCTCGAATTTCTAAGGAGAAGTTTCTTGATGCAGAAAAAAAGCTGGCGTGGCGGCGCGCAAGGGAGACAAATGTTGATAACTTATAATAATTTGTGCAATATATATGTATTCTAGTGGTGATTGTCAGTATATCTGGGGGAGGTGTTTGGATTTAATTAAGGGCCGGGTCCCACAACAAACATTTAACACGTGGTTTCAACCAATTCGGGCAATTTCGGTGTCGGATAATTCAATTTTCCTTCAGGTTCCCAATAAGTTTTTTTATGACTGGCTGGATAGTCATTATAAGGATACAATTCAGGGGTCTTTAAGAGAGGTTACTGGAAATGGAATGTCTGCCCGGTATACGATATTACTTTCTGAAGCAAATAACAATATCGCCGATCAAGAAGAAAGTTATCTCCCCGGCGCAACACAACAGAAAGTTGAGATTAGATCGGCCCAAACGGGCATGCTCGAACGCGGAACGCGTATAAATGGAAACTATGTATTTGAGAATTTTGTTGAGGGAAAAAGCAATCAATTTGCAAAAGCAGCATCTATTGCTGTGGCAAACTCTCCGGGGCAAACATCTTTTAATCCGTTGGTAATATACGGTGGGACGGGGCTTGGAAAAACGCACCTGTTACAGGCGATCGGAAATCACGCCCTTATTCAGGGGTATGCGGAAAAAATTGTTTATGTGTCCAGCGATACCTTTACACTAGATTTTATTGCCGCTATTCAAAAAAACAAAACGACTGATTTTGCACGATATTATCGTAGTGTTGACATGTTGCTACTTGATGACATCCAGTTTTTTCAGAACAAAGAACAAACCCAGGAGCAGTTTTTCCACATTTTTAACGATCTTTTTCAGCACAAGAAGCAGATTGTTTTAACAACCGATCGACCACCCATGGAACTAAGGGGGCTACAGGAACGATTGTTGTCCCGATTTCAGTCAAGTTTAACTGTTGACATCCAGTCACCGGACCTCGAAACAAGAATTGCTATTTTAAACAAGAAAGCAATATCCGATGGATTAGATTTACCCTATGAAGTTATTGAATACATAGCGCAGAATGTCAAGTCGAATATTCGCGAATTAGAAGGACTGTTGATACGACTTTTGGCCTATTCCTCACTAATGAAGGTGGATATTGACATTGTACTTGCCAGAAAAGTGTTAAGAGAGACCGGGCAGGTTGAGAAAAAAAGCATATTATCGATAGAGGATATTCAAAGGTCTGTCGGTGTCGTTTACTCTGTAAACCTGGACTCGCTTGTTGGAAAATCTCGTACGAAGGAGGTTGCCGAGGCCCGCATGGTCGCGATGTATCTTGCCCGGGAATATACCAACCTGTCACTGAAAACAATTGGAATCTATTTTGGCGGCCGGGATCACTCAACGGTGGTCCATGCGTGCAAGAATATTGAGAAACGGTGTGAAAAAGAGGAGCCCTTCGGCCTGTTTATTAATTCAGTAAAAGAAAAAATAAAGAATTTCTAAAAGAATCTAGAATAAAGTAAAATATCTGTTGACATATTAAAAAAATAGTAATATTATCATTTTGAAGATCGTCAAAATGTATTTCGTGCGGCGAGACGGTGATTTTAATTATTTAACAGAAGGAGGAATGCTTATGGCAATGCCAAAGGGTAGCATTAACAAAGTTATTTTGGTTGGTCATTTGGGACGGGACCCGGAGGTGAGATACACTGCGAGCGGAGACGCGGTTGCAGATGTCTCTATGGCGACTACGGAATATTTTAAAGACAAAAACGGTGAAAAAATCGAGAAAACTGAATGGCACAACCTTGTTATGTGGCGCGCTCAGGCTGAATTTGCTAAAGAGTGGTTAAAAAAAGGACAACTCCTCTATGTTGAAGGACGTCTGCAAACGAGAACCTGGGAAGACAAAGAGGGCCAAAAAAGGAGCAAAACCGACATTCAGGTAGACCAGGTAACGCTTCTTGGTGGATTTGTCAACAAGGGAAAATCGGGCGGTGCCCCCCAGCAGGAAAAAACAAACGAGTCTCCGGAAGATGAAGAAATACCGTTTTAATTAGTGGTATTTAAACGAGCTTTCGCCGACAAATTCTCTCAAGATAGATGTCGGTGGAATCTCTTTTTGATCGACAGGGAGAAAGTAGGCCAAAATACTAAGCAGCCGCTCTGATTCCGGGTGGCTCAGATCTTGAGGTTCGACCTTTTTTAATGCAATTTCTGCGGGCTGTTTTAGTGCGCCGATTTCATAGGCCAGAGATGAATTAAACATAATATCAGCCTCGCCCTGATACTTAAAAATATACCTCTTTTCTCCCTCAACGACTTTTTTCCACATGTTGATGGTTTGTGCGGCGGAATACCCGCGATATTTTGCGTCTCTCACAATCCGGCGAATCAGACGGGTATCGTGAGTTGGAATTCTGTTGGTGTCGTCAAAGTTTAAGTGGGTCAGGGCGCTCAGATATATTTTAAATTTATACTGGCCGTCAATATTTTCGGTCAATCCAGGATTTATGCCATGGATACCTTCAATGATAAACAGAGTGTTTTGATCTGCGTGAATTTCGGTTTTGTCCGGGACTTTTTTTCCATTAATAAAATCATAATCGGGGGGCGTAACAGGCTTCCCGGCAAGTAGGTCGGTCAAATGTGTATTGAGTAATTTTAAGTCCAGAGCATCAAGAACCTCAAAATTTAAATTGTCTCCCTGTTCCCGGGCGAGTTCATCCCGATCTTTAAAATAGTTATCAAGAGACAGGCTGACAACCCTGTGGCCCAGAACGCGTAATTGGATATACAGACGTTTCATAAATGTTGTTTTTCCGGAGGATGATGGTCCCGCAATAAAAACAAGACGTTTGGTTTGGCAAGACGATTCGATTCTATCGGCAATTTCTGCAATTTTCCTTTCGTGTAACGCCTCAGAAATTTTTATCATCTCTGAAATATTTTCGGTAGCAACCAGGCTGTTTAATTGGCTGGTGTTAGTAATATCCAGAATATTGCCCCATTTTTCAGTTTCATTGAATATTTCGTACAGACGCTCCTGATTATAAAACGGTTGTAAACTGCCGGGCATATTTTCTATGGGATTTCGAAACACGAACCCCCGTTTATATTTAATGATATCGTAAGTCTTAATTAATCCGGTTGACGGTGCCGGCGGGCTGGGAAGCCAGTACCGCGAACCGTTAATGGAGTAAAGCATAATGTAGTCTAACGAGCAGTATTTTAACAACGCGGCAGTATCCGGCCGATTATTATTTTGAAAATAGTTTTGTGCTTCGCCGCGGGAATAAAGTTCGGGAACAATCGGGGTATCGGCAGAAACAAGATCCGTAAACATATTTTTTAACATCGAGATAGTCTGTTCTGAAACGTGATCATCCTGATTGATTTTGCAGTAAATACCATCGCACATACTGTGTAATATAGATAGTTTTTGATCGGGCAGAATATTTTCGACAACATACTGGAGCATGGCCACGGATGCGGTTTCATAAGCGCGCCGAGATGATTCCCAAAAATGGGGGAAAGTGCCAATAGTACTGTCTACATCAACACGCTCTTGTAAAGAAGAAAACACATTATTCTTAATAGTAATGTATTCCATGAAAT
Organism: bacterium; assembly: GCA_018824205.1. Taxonomy (GTDB): domain Bacteria; phylum Fidelibacterota; class UBA2242; order UBA2242; family UBA2242; genus B118-G9. The sequence goes on along the minus strand of JAHJGX010000167.1, from coordinate 24,551 downwards.
TACCATATCCGAGAGCATCAAAAAGAACATCGCGTATTGTTTTTCCCGGTGCAATTATGGTGGTTTGTTCGTGATTAATAGTTACTTGGATTGTTTTCATGGCGCCAAGATATTAAGAAAAGATGTAAAAAAAAAGATTATCCTTAAAAATAATTGTATAAACCTCAGAATACATAGTTGAGTCAAAACCCAAGGGTATATTACGGAGCATGTAATTTCTTGTGGAAGCATAAAAAATGGCCCACCAGAGGAAAGAACAAAAAGAAAGAGGTGAGCCATGGAAACAATAAGTTTACGGATATTAACTTCTACTTGAAATTACAATTAAAATAGTTTAAAATGCTCTCCACTTTATTAATGAAGAGAGGTATCAATTGACGAACAGTCCCGAAGAAAAAGCACCAAGGTTTAGTATTTGGGGGTTCGCCTTCGGCTATTTTGCCTGCTATGCCCCCTATAGCTTCATGACAAAAGTAATGAGCAAGGGGCTTCTGCCTTCATTGAACGGAAGCGGCCTGGCCGGTTTTTCAATCCTACCGGTTGCGGCCTTGGCGACGACATTGGCAATGATTATTGTGATATCATCATTAGACTGGTGGAAATATGCAACCCACACAAAAATTTTTGGCCTTAATCTGCCGCATCCGACAAAATGGACATTTTTATCGGGCGTCTGTACGTCTCTAATTATTGGCACAACTACCCTGGCCTACACGTTTGACGGGTTGAATATTGTTTTTGCGATGGTTTTAATGCGCGGCGGCGTACTCATTATCGGGCCGATCATTGATAAAATCACGAAAAGGAAAGTACGGTGGTTTGCATTTGCGGGGATGGTTTTTGCCCTATGTGCACTGCTGACCAGCCTTATCGACACATCCGGTTATAACGTCCCATTTCTAGCTGGAGTTGTGATATCAATTTATCTGGCAAGTTATTTTATTCGGTTTCAATTCATGAGTAGATTAGCAAAATCTGAAAATGCGACCGCCAACAAAAAATATTTTGTCGAAGAGCAGATGACTGCAACTCCGATGTTTGTCATAATTTTAATTCTTCTGGCTGTTTTTAAAATCGATGGAATAACCGAATCTGTCCGGATGGGTTTTTCATTTCATTGGACCCAACCGTATTTATGGGCATTGATATTAATCGGTGTTTTATCCCAGGGAACCGGCGTTTTCGGCACACTAATTTTTCTGGATAAAAGCGAGAATACTTATTGCATTCCGGTTAATCGTTCTTCCAGTGTTATTGCCGGTGTCATCGCTTCCTTTTTACTAGCCCTGTTCCCAGGGGTTAGCGCACCAGCGACAAGCCAATTAATCGGAGCCGGACTGATCATTCTTTCAATCTTGTTTTTAACTATTCCGCCGGCTCTGGTAATACGAAAACAAGCAAAAATTTAACCCAAGGACATGGGAAAGATATGCAAAATGCAATTTTTGATATTATCATTCTTAATGGCCGACCTGCTTCGGGAAAATCCGAGGTGATCGATTATTTAAAAAAGACACCCCTGGATGAACGAATTCAGCGGTTTCATATTGGCCAGATGGATGAAACCGACGATTTTCCGATTCTATGGGCTTGGTTTGAAGATGATGCCATCCTGGAGAAGGTTTTGAAAAAACCCAGACTACAGTCCACCAAAGACGGATTGTTCCTGCATGAGTATCAGTGGCATCTGTTGATTGAAAGAATCTCCATGGATTACAGTAAACGCCTCCGCGACATTAATGATTATCACGAGGAGCACACATCTCTGATCGAATTTTCACGCGGTACAGAGCACGGTGGTTATATTAATGCATACCCACACCTGTCGGATGATATTTTAAAGAAAGCCGCAATATTTTATATTGACGTTTCCTATAATGAATCCTTAAGAAAAAATAAAAAACGCTTTAATCCTGATCGGCCGGACAGCATTCTGGAGCACGGGCTGCCGGACTGGAAACTGGAACGCTTGTATGGGAAGGTAGACTGGGAAGAATTCAAAGGAAGCGATCCGGAATTTATCAATATAAAAGGCCATAAGGTTCCGTATGTTGTGCTGGAAAATGAAGCGGACATTACCACCGCCCGTGATGAAAATCTGGGAAATGCGCTGGAAGAGCTGTTTGGCAAATTGTGGAAAATAAAGAACAGATAGGGCTATTCGGTAAATGTAAAAAAAGCCCCGAATGGGGCTTTTTTTTTATGCTGCTTCTTGTATAAATGCCAAGACTTTTTTCTTGAGAATGTTTCGGGTGATCCGAAATGCCGTAAGCTTACGTTCGTCGCCCCCAAGGACCCGGATCGGATCATCAATGTACCAGTTAATTCGTTGATGCTCGCCGGGAAATTCCGGGCAGCTGAGGGCCGCAACCTCACACAGCGGAATGACATAATCAAACAATGTGGTTTCATATTCACTGACATGCTGGCTATGATGGCCGTCCATTGAAATACCAACCTCGCCCATAACCTGTTTGGTCAGGCGGTGAACCCCGGCGGGTGTTATACCAGCGCTGTAAACCTCAAACTTGTCTGAACCAAGTGATTTCAGCAGGGCTTCGGCCATTTGGCTGCGGACAGAATTTCCGGTACAGATGAACAAAACCCGTTTTTTCCCATCGGCGGGTTTGTCAATTTCAATTGCGTCATCAACCGGTTCGGGATCTGTCTGCTTTATCTTGTCTACTTCATTTTTAAATAAATCGCTTAAGCTGCCCATTCATTGATCCTTTCCAAGTTGAAATATACGTCTTTTATCCGCTTGTATACAAACTGAATATTCATTAAACCGGTTTTGTTGGCGGGAAATGGTTTGTATATTTGACAATGATCACATTTGGTCAATTTAAGGACGTCGTAACTACCAGTAAATTATCAGCCGGTGGAATCTCCGAGCCGTCTCTGGATGAAAAATATATCCGTCATTTCAATAAATGGTTGACAAGTGGATATCATGCCGAAATGGAGTGGATGAAAAGAACCAGAGACGATCGCCTGGATATCCAGAAAAGATTCCCTTGGGTAAAATCAATACTGGTGTTGCTAGATAATTACTTCAGCGATCCGATATCAGCAAAAAACGGGATTAAAATTTCCCGATATGTGATGGGACAGGATTATCATAGTGTGCTCGAAGAGAAAATGAGCTCCGTTTTATTGGGGCTCAAAAACATTGACGGCAAAATCAATGGGAAAATATATGTAGACACCGGCCCGTTTTTGGAAAAAGCCTACGCCGAGCAGGCGAGTCTGGGCTGGATCGGTAAAAGCGGAATGTTTATTGGTACAGGAATCGGATCATACTGTTTTATCGGAATGTTGCTTTTATCTATTGATATTCAACCGTCTGGCGTGGCAATTAATAGATGTGGGTCGTGTATGTTCTGTATCGACCAATGTCCCGCCGGGGCGATTATCGAACCAGGCCTTATAGACTCCAACCGGTGTATTTCTTACATGACGATTGAAAAAAAGGGTAATTTTTCCGATGCGGAAAGGGCCCGTTTAGATAAATGGGTGTATGGATGTGATGTCTGCCAGGAAGTCTGTCCGTGGAATCGAAAATGGTCAAAATTAACACCCGATTCCAGGTATATGGACCGAAAAAATCAAATCCAAAAATATATTGAGTTGGGTAATACTGGGAATATAGATAAATTTACCATGGTTTTTAAGAATACGGCGATTGAGCGTTTAAAATTTAAAAGAATGCAGCGAAATATGAACACCGCTTTACAATAGCCGAAAAAATGCATAGATTTTGAAAAAGAGGTAGTGTAAACATGACTGAAATAGAGAAAAATACGGTTATAGCAGTTGATGCAATGGGGGGCGATAATGCCCCGGATGAAATTGTAAAAGGTGCGGCAATCGCAAGCATTGAATCACCGGGAAAGGTCATTCTCGTCGGGGACGAAACCCAAATAAAATCCATTTTATGTAAAGAACCCTATAATTCAGACCAGATCGAAATTGTCCACACAAACGAAGTTATTACATCGGAGGACGTGCCGCGCGAAGCCGTCCGGAGAAAGCCAAATGCGTCCATGATAATTGCCGCCAAGCTGTGTGCCGAAGGACGGGCGCACGGAGTCGTATCTGCCGGAAATACGGGTGCTTATGTTCTTTCATCATCCTTGAATATTCCTAGAATAGTCGGGGTGCGCAAAACCGCCATTGCGACAGTTTATCCAACCAGAAACGCCCAGAAACGCCGGGATCACTTTGCATTGCTTCTGGATGTTGGCGCAAACATTCACTGTTCCGTGGAAGATATGGTCCAGTTTGCCCTAATGGGGAAAATATATGCTTCCGATATAAAAGGCATTCAAGATCCCACGGTATCGTTGCTAAATATTGGCAAAGAATCATATAAAGGCGGAGAGTTGTTGTCGAGTGTTTATAAAATTCTGGAGGAATTACCGGAAGTGAATTTTATTGGGAATATCGAGGGCAACGAAGTCATGCTGGGACTTTCCGACGTTGTAGTAACAGAGGGATATGTCGGGAACATCGTGACGAAAACGATGGAAGGCATTGCCGAAATGGCCTCACATTTGGGGCGCTATGCATTTAAACACCGGTTTCTCTGGCGGCTGGGCCTGATTGCGTTATCCAGTGGTATTAAGCAGCTGAAAAGTTCTACGGACTACTCGGAATATGGCGGTGCGCCGTTGCTGGGCTTTAAAGAAATCGTGATCAAGGCCCACGGAAGATCAAAGGCCAAGGCAATTACCAATGCGATCAAACTGGCGGCAAAATCCCACCGGGATGATGTCTGCGGACGCATTGCAAAAGAAATAGGCGCATTTGAATCCAAAAACTATTCAGGAAAGATCGAGAACACGCTTCTGTAATTGACGATCAACTGTCTGTTAATTGTCTCCCGGAGTGCGGATCCCCAGGATTTTTAATTTTCGTGATAAATTCGGCTGAAGCACGCCGATTTCGTTTGCCAGGCGGCTGATGTTCCAGCCGGTCAGTTTTAGTTTCTCAGTAAAATAATAGGTTTCAAATGACCGCTTGGCGTCGCTATATGAGTCTTCATGCAGAATGTTTTTCAGGATGTTCTGCCCCGTAGATTTCTGAAAGGCCAGGTTTTGCCGGATATCGTTTTCATCAATCTCATCTTTATCCGATAATATATACAATCGCTCAACAAGGTTCTTCAGTTCGCGGATATTTCCCGGGAAATGATAGTTTTTCAATATGTCCTGTGCGGCACCAGAAAAATGTTTTTTGGCGGTTGTGAGCTCGTTAGAAAAGGCTTGTAGATAATGGTCGAGCAGCACGGGTATATCGCCAGGTCGTTCTCTAAGTGGTGGTAAAAAAAAGGGCACAACATTCAGCCGGTAATACAGATCTTCGCGAAAGCTTCCGGTTTTAATCATTTCTTCTATGTTGCGATTGGTGGCGGCCAGAACCCGTACGTCGATGTCAATTGTCCTGTTACCGCCGACGCGCTCGAATTTTCCCTCTTCCAGAACCCGTAGAATTTTCGACTGAGCATTGATATTCATGTCGCCGATTTCGTCCAAAAAGATAGTTCCGTGATTAGCACCTTCCAGTTTTCCGGGTTTTTGCCGGTCCGCGCCGGTAAAGGCGCCTTTTTCGTGCCCAAACAGTTCGCTTTCAACAAGTTCATTGGGAATCGCTGCACTGTTAAAAGTGATAAACGGATTGTCTGATCGAAGACTCATTTTATGAATAGCATAGGCGACCAGCTCTTTACCGGTGCCGCTTTCTCCGGTAATCAGGACCTTTGCGTCGGTTTTGGCAACACGGCGGATCATCTCCCGAATAGTATTGATTTGTGACGAGTGGCCAATTATCCGATAACGAAAATCAATATTCTCGTCACCAATAATGCACTTTTGAACCAATTTCCTTTTTTCGCTGATGTTTTGAACGGCAATCAGGATTTTGGGCAGTGAAAGCGGCTTTTCCATGAAATCGTGGGCGCCCATCTTGACGGCGTTGACGGCGGTGTTTATATCGCTGTCACCAGAAATCATCAGCACATCCACCGACGGCCAATCGTTCCTCGTTTGCTTTAATACATCGATTCCGCTCATTTTTGGTAATTTTACATCCAGAAATACAAGGTCGACGAGTGATTCTCCCAGTCGCAACAGCCCCTCTTCCCCAGTTTCGGCCAGGCTTACCGTGTGGCCCTCGTCGGTTAATATGCCGGAAAGAGCTTGCCGAATATTTTTTTCGTCATCAATAATCAGTATATGCATTTTTTATCTTTCATTTTCTATGATTGGTAATGTAATGGTGACCGTTGTGCCCTGATCAATTATGCTGTTTATTAGTATTATTCCACCGTGATTTTCGATAATACGTCTAACAATCGGGAGACCAAGGCCGGTGCCCTTTCGTCGGGTTGTAAAATAAGGTTCAAATATTTTTTCCAGGTGCTCAGAAGCAATTCCTGGACCATTATCAATAATTTCCAGTATCACATTGTCATCGTCAGACTTGAGGTCAATATTTATTTGAAGATCGGCGCTATCAGAAGACTGAATGGCATTTTGAATCAGATTGACGACGACCTGTTTTATCTGAACTTTATCGGCATAAAGCGAAGAAAGGCTGGAATCGATTTTTAAAACAATGTTATGTTCGGGCCGGTAAGCGCCGACTATTTCATTCAACTGGACATCGATTTTATAAAGTTCCGGCCGGGCCTCGGGTAGTGATGCAAATTCCCGGAAGCGATCAACCAGGGTTTGCAGGTTATTGACCTCTTCTTTGATAATGCCGAGACTCTCGTGTAAAAGACCGGTATTAATTTTGGTGTTGGAGCCCGCTCTCATTTCCAGGCGCTCGACACTCAATTTGATCGGGGTCAGAGGATTTTTTATCTCATGGGCCATAATCCGGGCAACTTCCTTCCAGACCAACTGCTTTTCGGCCTCAATCGCGGTCCGACGTTGCCGATCCAGTTCACGGACCATTGAATTGAAGGATACAATCAGATCATTTATCGGTGAAAAGCGGTTTTCCTTTATCTGAATGTTTTTCTCCCCTGACCTCAGGGCCTGGGTGGCCGCCTGCAGACGACGCAGCGGACGAGTGATCAGGCTAATCGACAATACAAACACAATTAATACCGACAGCAGGATAAAGATAAATATATACCGTGAATAGGCATCGATTTGTTGCCGATAAATATCGACGGACAGATCGACTGCTTTCTGGCTTAGCATCAGCGATTCAACGTCACGGTTGAATTTTTGGGATTGATTCGTCGGTATTAAACCGGCAAAATCGGAGTAAAGAGATTCAATACTTTCCATTGTTTTCTGTTCGGCAAGGCGCTGCAGGAATTCGTCATTACTTCGGATAAAAAATGTACGCGTGAACATTACAGAAATAAAAAGCAGAATTATAAAAATGATGAAGATTTGTAAACGAAAGGAAGGAATTAGATTTTTCATAAAAGTCATTAATGATAAAATATGGACAGATTGAATGTTTCTGTGTTTACAACCGGCTTTTTGTTGTTCCAATATAGCATAAGGTCAAGGTTGGACTTTTCGCCGATAAAGGTAACCGGGTCCAAATATGCCATTAACCGGATAAAATAGTCGTGTCCTTTTTCCAGATCGCCTGATTTTAACAATTTAATGTTGTTCAGAGCGCTGAAATTCATATGAACCTGCGGCAGTGTACCGTAGGTATCGCTATCATCTTTTTCCGATGAATAGAGTCTGTAATGTTTTTCAAGAGGATTATATCGGAGGGTCTGGTAGAACTGTTTGGTCAGAAGTGGCTGTTTTTGATCCCGGTCAAACAGCTCTGCCTGAAATCGAAGGGGGATCGCCTGCCCGGACATAAGGATTTTATCCAGTTCTTCAGTATAACAGTTTTCGAGATGCATGGATAGTACCAGCGCGTTTTCGACGATACTTATTCTGACGTCGTTGAAAACCGGCTCGATGCCGTCAATGAACGGAAAAAACATTGAGCCAACGGAAATTATTGTAGCGATGAGTCGATCTGTGATTGTTCCAAACATAATGTTGCTACAAGATACATTAAACCGGAAATTAATCCAATTACATTACTTCAATCCGGCGTGTTTTGTATGCTAATGAACATGCTCTCCCAGGGCGGAAAGAGCATGTTGTGTGGGTTTGTGGGTAAAAGATTGTGAGATTTATATAAACTCCCCTTTCATTTGATGTGTGTACGGCGTCGTATTATTTCAAAATGATTGCCGGTCCGAACGACACAGTGTACCCGCCAACGGATGAATTAGGCGAATCGACGACACTCTTTTCACCATCCAAAGACGTCACCTTCCATCCGTTTGATTGAGGAATTCCATAGAAATACCCAAGCTTTACCTGGAAGCCGATATCTCCCAAAACGGGAATCATGAGAGAGACATTCGGCTGGACCAGAAGATACTTTTTTTCGACACTCAAATAATTCTTTTCATTGCTTGTTAACTGGGTCCCGATATCGCCCCAGGAGTCTATGGACTCGGTCTGGTAAAACTCCAGCCCGCTGGTCAGCCGGCCGGCCAATACACCGGCGGACAACACGATGTGATTAAAAATTGTAATTTGTCTGTCCAGCGTAAGTCCCCAGTAATTAATACTGTGAACCATATTACGGGTGAAATCTTCGCTGTTATAAGTAATTGGCTTCTGGCGGTTCCAATTATTGCTGGCCCAGAAGATTCCCCAGTTTGTTGAACCGTCCTGTTCGCCCGGTCTTAAGTGGAAACCGTTCATGTTTAAGCCGGAGTAACTTTTATCGTTCACACGTCTTCCCTCAAGAAGCGACGAATACCCCAGTTGCGTACTCAGAAAACCATCATATAATTCCAAGTTTTCCGGGGCATAGAAAATAAAATCCCAGGCAAGTATACCGTTTTGGCTGGATTCTACTAAATGCGGTTTCTTTTTGATTGGTAAATTAAATTCCATAGTGAAATCCGGTTCGTCTAATTCCACATATTTTTGATCAGGGGCGGAGTCCAGCGTAATGCTTGTTTTCATAATTTTTCCATCCCGGAACAGGATTATAGGAATAACATCCCCGGGATGATAATTTTCCACAATGCGAATAAAATGGTCGTTGTACCGGATTTTATCATTACCAAACCGGGTGATTATATCACCTTCTTGAAGACCGGCCTGATCAGCCGGTCCGCCCGCATCAATTTCATTGATATAGGCGCCATGTGTGTTGGGATAGTGCAGGTCCGCCGCTTTTTCAAAATCCAGATCGCGGCTAAAAACGATTCCCAAATATGGTTTACCACCTTTATCGGTTTCAATTAATAAGGTATCGACATGGGCCGTATCGGGATTGATTCCCGACAAGAGTTCTTCCTGTAATGCTGTTCCCATTTCGTCAGTCAGAACTTGTGGTTGTGCAAAGAGCACCCGGGCGACAAACAGAAACCAGGCAAAAAGCAGCAGGAATATGAAATTGGTAGATACACGGTTTATTTTATAATTTGTATTGTTCATGATATTTCCTTTCATCTCATTATTTTATATTAAAATCCAAACCAGGGCGAAACGCTGATGGTAAATCCATTCAAAGAGGTTGCGTTTCCCGGTCCGGCAATATCATGCTTGTTGTTGTTCAGAATCTGCTGCCAGCCGTTCTTTGAATAACTGAGCATGTAGCCGGCCTCAACTTTTAGCCAGAATACCGGCAATACCCGGTACATTAGCGATATACGAGGATGCAAAAGGACATAATTTTTCTTGAGCTGCAGATAGTCATTGTATGAACCGCTGGTGTCAAAATCCATTTGGTTCCAGTCAACGGTATTTTCGATCTGGTCGATTTCGAACCGAGTGCCGCCGCCCCCAACCATGATTCCGGCCGAAGCGATCCATTTGTCCGATAAACGATAGCGTTTATCCAGGCTGACGCCCCCCAGACCAGAATTGTATTTTAAATTCCGATTAACCGGAACCGAAGAGTCGATAGTATAATTAACACTCTGGTGCTGGCCCGTCCAGACACCATAACCACCTATAAAATACCCGTTTCCGACCAAGCCCTGCAAATCAAAACCGTGATATAGATTGTTGATTTCTGACAGATTATCGAACCCAAGACTACCAAACAAGTCATTGAAACCCGATTGATCGGCATTAACAAACATTGGTTTATACGCCGCACCCCCCAGACCCCAGCTTTTTTTATGGGGCGTATTTATAAACAGACAATCCTTATCACAGGTCGATTCTTTTTTTAAAACCGGTATTTTTTTGCTAAATATTTCTCCGTGTCGAAAGTATTCAACGGTTATGGTGTCACCAATGTTCTTTGCTTCGATAATGTCTTCAAAGTTTGACCGATTCTTGATGATTACCCCGTCTATGTTAACAATAATGTCTTCTCTCTGGAGAATGGGATTTGTATTCCAGCTACGACTACCACTGACAATAACACCGGTATTTCCGGAATAAATTAAATCGTCGGCGTCTTTAAAGGATATATTGTCAAAATAGTAACCCAAATCCGGCTGATCCGTGATTGAAGTTTCGGTTATATAGACAGAGGGTTTTTTAAACCAGCTTTCCAGCTCTCCGGCGGCTTGCTTATATTGGTCTTCCAGGTCGGGATTCTCCCGGCCGTCCGCGCCGTAGCGACTTTTTGCAAAAGCGGGTCTGAAAAGGGAAAGTGTAATCAGGGGGATCATTAGGTAGTGAAGGATTTTTTTTATTGTATTTAATGTCATTTTGGAAACTCCTTTTTTTCGTTTATCTTAATGACAAAACCAGTGCCATTAAACAACAGATGTCGGTTTATCGACGAGCGGAGATGTTTTTTCACAACTACATTCCGGTAAATTTAATATCATTTTTATATGAGAGCCAGATCATTATGATATGGCCCGGTCGGGTTCATTCAGATGAATTTCTTTTTGTAACTAACTAAAAAAACTGATATATTCAGATAACGGAAAGAAAAAGGATGCGGAAATGTCAATGTTTTCACTTGTGAAAAGCGCGGCCGTATTGGGAATTGATGCCTATGTGGTAAACGTAGAATGTAACTTGGGAAATGCTCAAATACCCCGGTTTATTACTGTTGGACTTCCGGAGGGAGCTGTAAAAGAGAGCAAAGAGCGGGTCATGTCGGCAATAAAAAACACGGGGTTCTTTATCCCGAACAATAAAATTGTCATTAATCTGGCCCCGGCAGATATTCGTAAAGAAGGCAGTGCGTTTGATTTACCGATATCAATTGGTATTCTCAGTGCCGCGGGCCGGGTATCGACCAAGCTTCTGAGTGAATATGTGATTCTCGGAGAGTTGTCGCTGGACGGAACCCTTCGGGGGATTAGAGGCGCTCTTCCTATTGCGGTTTCCATTCAGGAGAACACATCTGTAAAAGGGCTGATTCTGCCCGAGGTGAATGCGCGGGAGGCAGCGATTGCCGGCGGGTTATCGGTTGTAGGTGTAAAATCATTACAGGAAGCTATAGATTTTCTGAATGGAAATTTTCAGCCGGAAACCATTCATGTAAATGTATCTGAATTGTTTGAAGAACACCGACAATACGAGCAGGACTTTTGCGATGTAAAGGGCCAGGAACATGCGAAACGCGCTCTGGAGGTGGCCGCGGCTGGCGCCCACAATATCATTATGATTGGTCCTCCTGGATCCGGCAAAACGATGCTGGCCAAACGATTTCCTTCTATATTACCGAATCTGACTCTCAATGAAGCTCTTGAAACAACTAAAATTCACTCTGTTGCCGGCATGATACCGGTTGGCGATGGAATCGTCGCGATCCGGCCATTCCGATCACCTCACCACACAATTTCAGATGCAGCGCTGGTCGGCGGCGGAAAGGTTCCCCGTCCCGGCGAAGTCAGTTTGAGTCACCACGGAGTCTTGTTTTTGGACGAGCTGCCGGAATTCAAAAAAAACGTCTTGGAGGTTCTGCGCCAGCCGATGGAAAATAACACCGTAACTATAAGCCGGGCCCAAATTTCGCTGTCATATCCGGCGAATTTTATTCTGGTTGGTGCGATGAATCCATGTCCCTGCGGTTACAGTACAGATCCAAATAATGAATGTACCTGTTCAACGATGCATATTCAAAAATACATGTCCAGGATATCCGGTCCATTGCTGGACAGAATTGATATACATATTGAAGTTCCGGCAGTAAAGATATCAGAATTGTCCCAAAAGAGCTCCGGAGAACAGTCTGAAAATATTCGTAGCAGGGTGCAAATGGCCAGGAAACGCCAAACCGAGCGGTTTTTCCAGTATAGTGGCATTTATGCAAACGCGGACATGGATACAAAAATGATTCATCGTTTTTGTAAAATAGACAAGACAGGGCAGACCCTTCTTCACAACGCCATTACGAAACTGGGTCTCAGCGCCCGGGCCTATGACCGAATCCTGAAAGTGTCACGGACCATTGCCGACCTGTCTGGCGCGGCTGAAATTTTACCCGAACATCTTGCAGAAGCAATTCAATACAGGAGCCTTGACCGGCAACTGTGGATGTAATTCGGCCGGGCTCCGTGTTTATAGCAAACAAACTGAATCAGACAGCTTAAGAGAAAACATCCGTTGTATTCTGTTGTTTTAGGCATTAAATTGACGACCGCTTTTGGGGTCAAATATGATGTTACAAACTTTTAATCTGAGTAAGCGCTTTGGAAGCCGCCAGGCGGTGAAAGACCTGAATCTGTCGGTGGAAAAAGGTCAGGTATTCGGATTTCTCGGTCCCAACGGGGCCGGCAAAAGCACCACTATCCGCATGTTGTTGAATCTAATAAGACCCAGCTCTGGTTCGTTTGAATTGCTTTCCCAAAATGTTAAATCTTCGGGGCAAAAAATCTATTCTCGTATTGGCGCCCTCGTCGAAAAACCTGATTTTTATCTCTATTTATCGGCGGAGAAGAATCTTAAAATACTGGGCTCATTAAGTGGCGGTGTTGATAAAGAAAGAATAAATGCGGTTCTTGAAATTGTCCGGCTTCAGGATCGGGCCAGAGAAAATGTGCGCAATTATTCCCATGGTATGAAACAACGCCTGGGAATTGCCCAGGCCCTGCTCAATCAGCCGGAACTGGTCATTCTGGACGAACCGACCTCCGGCCTTGATCCCGAAGGTATTCATGAGATGCGGGAACTCATCGTATCGTTGGCCCGGGAACAGGATATGACGGTTGTGCTGTCTTCACATCTGCTGCATGAAATAGAGCAGGTTTGCACCCATATGGCGATTATTGACAATGGTTCCCTGATCGTTCAGGGATCTGTAGAAGAGCTCCTGCGTAAAACCGATTTTTATGTTACAGAAATATCGGTCGATAATCCCGAACGGGCATTTAATCATTTAAAAACAGAAAAATGGGTAAAAGATATTACACTCGAAAACGGGCTGCTGAAAGTTCATGTATCTGTTGAAAAACGACCGGTATTAGCGGAATTTCTGATACATAATCATTTTAAAGTTTTCTCGATTGTACCGAGAACCTCGCTAGAGGATTACTATTTATCCCTTTTGAAAACCCGACATGGATAATATATGTTAGTTCTGATCAAGGCAATCTATTTTGAGATACTGAAAATATTCAATCGTTTACGGACGTATATCGGATTTGCGACAATTATGATTCTGGTACCGATTATTATGTATCTTGCCCATCGTTTCGGTTTTGAAGTACAGGACCAGGCCCTGCGTTCTCTCGGTGATTCGGTTATCTTTGTCGGAACGTTGGTAAACGGGTTGTTGGTTTCCTATTACCTGATGAATGTTTTATGGGTTCATTTTCCGTTTTTCATTGTTCTGGTATCCGGGGATATTATGGCTGGCGAAGGGGCGGCCGGGACGTTTAGAATTTTAATGACCCGACCGATTTCACGATTTCAGATCGTCACAGCCAAATTTCTGGCAACATTATTCTACACGTTCACGATTGTCTTTTTTCTCGGAATAATCAGTATCGGCTCCGGCATGTTGATCGTTGGGGGCGGCGATCTGTTTGTCTTTGACAAAGGCATTCTTATCCTGTCTCAGAACGAAGCGCTGTTCCGATTTTTGATTGCTTATCTGCTGGCCGTGATTGTTCAGATGGTTGTCGCGTCGCTGACATTTTTATTTTCAACGATTACCAGCAACGGAATCGGGCCGATTATCGGCACCTATGCCGTACTGGTTGTATCTTTTATTCTTTCGGTGATTCAAATTGACGCTCTTGATGTGATTCGCCCCTACCTGTTCACGTCCTATTTCGATGTGTTTTTTGCCCCCTTTGCCAGTCCGATTCCCTGGGGCGAAATTGCCCACAAAACCGGATATCTGTGTTGCTATATCATTGGTTTTTATAGTTTAAGTTTAATCATATTTTCAAGAAAAGACATTACAACATAATGAAACGTGTTTGTTCATATCGAATATTAAAGATATCTGTTTTATTTACAGCCCTGTTGACCGTTGGGACGCAGGCAAAACCGCCACCGGACTCAAACTATATTCTGAAGAAAGTGCAATCAAGACTGGACCCTGTTTCTGATTATTCAGCTAGTGTGAATGTTGACGTAGATATTCCAAACTTGCGAATGCCCGCAAAAGAATTGCAGATTTATTATAAGCGCCCGGATAAATTTAAAGTCAGGGCATCCGGTTTTGCCATTATTCCTAAAATCGGCTTTATACCGTCACAGACGGATCTTCTGTCTAAAAATTCCACAATCGAGCTGCGCAGTACGCCCGATCAAAACGATAGTAAATCTTATATCCTGGATTTGCGTCCTACGGATTCACCGGTTGATATGGTGACGACTATCTGGGTCAACGCCAAACGATGGACAATTGAAAAGGTCCTTGTCAATGTGCCGGACAGGGGAGAATCGGTAATTACTATTCAGTACGTCGATGTAAACGGAATATGGCTGCCCGATACCACTACAGTTTATCTTAATATGATGCGGTCGATTCCGGAAATGCGGCGCCCGACAGTCGAAAATCCAGTAGGATTTGCCGGTGACAAATCCGGGAACGAACCGATGAGCGGTACAATTTCGATTCGATTTAAAGATTATCGGCTGAATCAGGGACTTAAAGATAAACTATTTGAAGAGTGATCAGAAATCAGCACAGGTTTTTTTGCATTTATATCTTCAAAACCGTTAAATTCACAGCAGTCCGGATAAGATTTTAATATGATTGAGAGATGGGAATGACACAGCTGGAGTTAACAATACTGGGAATCATACGGGAAAAATCGTGTCATGCTTACAATGTTGAGAAAATAATCGAGGAAAAAGGGATTCGCGATCGCCTGAAAATAGGATTTTCCACGATTTATTCGACATTAAAAAAAATGGAAAAAACCGGCCTCTTGGAAAGTCATTTTAAAGCCCAGGAACATCTTCCGGGCCGACGGGTCTATTCTGCAACATATAAAGGGCGTCAACTATTTAGTGAAGAGATAAAAAAAGCCCTGTCACAGCCCCAGCGGGAAAACAGCCTGTTTGAAACCGGGTTAAGTTTCGGCGAAGTGCTGGACAAACCGGAAATGAATGAAGCATTGTCTCTGTACGATTCTGAGCTAAGCCGCATGATTCAATTAAAAGTCAAAGAACTGACCAGGGTTAATAATCCCAGTGCAATCGAGAGGGCAATGCTGTCGCGCCCCCTGACGCTGTGGCAGGCTGAGCGGAAATGGATCCGCGAGCTTCTGGCGCTTTTATAAAACAAATAATAGGAGAGATTTATGGAAAAATGGGTTGATTATTTATCCGCAAATCCCGTTGTTGCCCTGGCCCTTGTGGTGGTCCTCGTTCTGTTTTTGTTCATGGTATTCCGGAAGCTGATTAAGTGGGCGCTGATTTCATTTATCATTTTGGCGATTGCGATAGGGGTTTCGTATAATGAGGCACAAAAATCTGAATTAATGAAAAAGACCGAAACAATTCTCAAAAAGAGTGATAAAATATTCAAGAACAGTGAAAAAGATGCCAGTAAAGCTATCGATAAAATAAAAAAAGATATTAAAAAGAAATCCAAATAATTCTGTCGGAATTCCATGCGCTTGTGTATCGGTGTTTTCTCTTTTGATAAATATTACTTCATGAGACTGGGGCGGGCTCCTGGTTAGAATTCCGTGGTTGGTATCGAAATTGAACCATCAATCATTATCAACAGGAGACTGCACTTATGACAAAATATATTCCCGAACCATTCAGGATTAAAGTTGTTGAGCCGATAAAAAGAACAGACCGGACCGAACGGGGAACTATTCTAAAACAGGCCGGTTACAACATCTTTAATATTCCATCTGAAAAGGTCTACATCGATCTGCTGACTGATAGCGGCACCGGCGCGATGAGCGACAACCAGTGGGCCGGAATTCAGACCGGCGACGAATCCTATGCCCACTGCCGAAACTGGTATCATTTTGAACAAGCGGTACAATCAATTACGGGCATGAAATATGTTATTCCGACGCACCAGGGGCGGGTTGCTGAAAACATTTTATTTTCAACGATACTGAAGAAGGGTATGATCGTTCCCAATAATAACCATTTTGATACAACCCGGGCAAATATTTTGGCAAACGGTGGGGTTCCTCTGGATCTGGTAATTGACGATGGAAAAGATCCGGAAAAATATCACCCCTTCAAGGGCAACATGGATATTGACAAGTTAGAGGCGGTTCTCCGTGAACATGGGCCGGGGAATATACCGGTGGTGTTTATTACAATTACTAATAATTCGGGTGGGGGACAGCCGGTTTCCATGGAGAACATACGTCGGGTTCGCGAAGTATGTGATCGTTTTGGCGTGCCCCTGTTTTTTGACGCCTGTCGATTTGCTGAAAATGCCTATTTCATCAAGCAGAGAGAAGACGGATATTCTTCGAATAGTATTCCTGAGATTGTCCGTGAAATGTTTAGCTATGTCGATGGCTGCACCATGAGTGCAAAAAAAGACGCCATTGTCAATATTGGTGGATTTATGGCCTTTAACGACATCAGACTGCTCGCACCGGTAAAAGAGAAACTGATTCAAATTGAAGGGTTTCCCAGTTATGGCGGGTTGGCCGGCCGGGATCTTGAGGCAATTGCCCGGGGCCTGGTCGAGGTTCAGGATGAGGATTATCTGGCCTATCGCGTGGGACAGGTGAGATACCTGGGCGATTTACTGGAAGAAGGCGGTGTTCCGATATTGAAACCAACGGGTGGCCACGCTGTCTATATCAATGCCTTGAAGTTTCTGCCCCATATTTCCCGGGATCAATTCCCGGGGCAGTCGCTGGTTGTGAACCTTTACCTTGAAGCCGGAATCCGGACCGTAGAGGTTGGCAGCTTTATGTTTGCCCAAAAGGACCCGATAACGAGTGAAATAAAATACCCGGACCTAGATTTGGTGAGATTGGCTCTTCCGAGAAGAGTATATACCGGTGGCCACCTGGAGTATGTCGCGGACTCTGTGATTCGTCTTTATAAAAATCGTGATGGCCTGAGAGGAATGCGGATTTTGGATCACCACGATTCGCCCCTCCGGCACTTTTTCGCCCAATTGAGTTTTCTTTAATGTGTTGACCGGGCGATACCGACGGGAATTCAGCTGAAATAGAGGCATAAACATCTTTTTATTACAATAGTCTTGCTTTTGGGGGATTATTGTTAATATTTTTATGCGCGTTTTGAAAGGGGTTTAATTCGGGGAGAAAGGGAGATGAAAAATTCCCGGCATTATTTTGCCTATGCCGACAACATGAATGAAGACATTGTCCGAGATATTTGTCCCGGAGTGTCTTTTGAGGGCGTAGCTGAGCTGCGCGGTCACCGCTTTACCTTTAATTCTCAGGGTAAAATCACAATTACCGAAGATGAATCGTCATCTATCTGGGGAGTTGTCTGGTGCCTGTCGATGCGTGATATTCATCTGCTGGATATAAAGGAAGTTGAAGCTCTGGGGGAATTTGAAAAACTGACGAAAGATCTCCATTTTATTGACGGCCGGGTCGCCGAAGCGTTCTTATATATCACCGATGTTGGCGGACGGCCTTCTTATAGCCGGAATTTGATGGACTTTATTATTGAACAAGCTTACTACTGGTCCCTGCCGGTCAGCTATGTGGAATTTTTAAAAAGTATCCGCGAAGAACACCAATAAATCACTATTTCATCAGCAATACTTTTTTGTGGGAGCTGAAGTTACGAGCATTCATGCGGCAGATGTACATGCCGCCGGGGACCGGAGATCCACTGCTGTCCATACCGTCCCAGCTTACTTCATACACTCCCGGCTGATGATGTCCATTTGCAAGGGACTTGATTCGTTTACCAAGAACATCGTAGATCGTTACCTCAACCGGACCCAGTTCTGAGACGGAATATTTGATATTTGTCTGCTGGTTAAAAGGGTTGGGATAATTCTGTTGCAGCATGAAGCTTTTGGGAAGGTAGCCGTTACTGTATTTACTATACCCAATGGTTGTGAATATAAAGGGGTTGTAATTACTATTGGACCCCCATGTTTGATTGCCTTCATTATCTATGGCTACGACTTTCCAGAAATATTTTGTTTCCCGGTCGAGAGGAACCGCCGGGCGGTAACTGGTATATAGACTGTCGTCGGTTTCAATCGATGTCTCATAACTGTTTGAATAGAATGTACTGTCAGTAGAATAATAGAGAGTATATTGAACCGTTCCCGCCAGATCTTTATCAATGCTGATTTGCCACCGAAAGGTCATGTCCGTTAAAACAGAATCTTCGTAAAAACGGGGTGATATTAGTTGAAAATTACCGGGTGGGTTATCGTTGGCATTGACGCCAAAATGCTGTATACCCGACCAGTCGCTCGTTAATCCTTCCGGATCGGTGGCGGCAACCTGATACCCGTAATATTCATCCTCTTTAAGGTAGATAAGCTGCACGCTTGGTACGCCTTTTTCGCTTTGGGAGTAGTAGTATTTATTGGGTTTTTTGGTTAAGAAATAGCGCACATCGTAAATTAAGTCACGTTCATATTGTCCCGGATCGGGATCTGTTGTCGGCAGCCAGGTAATCATTGGCTCAGATGTGGTCACAATAATTGAATCTTTCGGAATAAATCCTCCGGATACAGGAGCCGGTGGTTCGGGGATTTCATTGGTAATAAATGAATTGATTGTCGACCAGGCCGATTGTGCGCCGTGTGAGTCAACAGCCCGAACCCGGTAAAAATATTTTTTGTTTTCTGCAAGTGGTTCGCTTAAGTGATACCTGTTTTCAGATGGATTTGTCTGATATACCGAACAGTTTTCTTCGGAAAAGAGTGCATCCGGAGATAATTGAATCTGGTAATAAATACTGAATTGCATATCCGAAAAATCCGGGTCGCTGGCGGGGTCCCAGCGCAGAAAGGGTTGGCGGGATTTGACTGTTTGTTCGTCGGAGGGAATAAATCCGCTTTTTACGATTTCCGGTGGATCGTTTACTTGATTATAAATAAAACGGGGTGAAATTTCGGGAGTGGGGCCATTGATATTAAATTTATCCAATGCTATAACCCGCCAGTAGTACAATTGATTGTCCTGTAGCCGCTCATTATCTGGAATGGAGGACAGCGTATATGATAATGTATCCGATTTACAGAAATCCGCTGCATGTATAATTGATTTTATGGTATGGCGAATGATTGGCGAGTCAAAGCGGCCAGCTCTGTCAATTTCCAGAAGATAGCGAACCGAGTCTCCGGGGTCAGGATCGAAAACCGGCCTCCATTTAAACGTATGGGACTCATTGATCTCAGTGAGATCATTTGGAGATACAGTTATTATGGCGCTGTTGGGAGCTTCATTATACTGGTTTACTGTAAATTGGTTTATTCTGGACCATGGTGACAACGCATCTTCCAAATCAATGGAACGCACCCTCCAAAAGTACGTTGTGTTTTCTACCAGGCCTGTTTTCAGGCGGATTTGGGTCAAATGATAACGGCTGTCCTGAGTAATAAAACGGGTATTGGTAAATGTCGAATCCCGGCTGATCTGAACCCGGTATTTTATCCGATCCCGGACATCGGTATCGATGGCGGGATTCCATCTGAAAAGCGGACGCAGTGTTTTGGTAATCTCCATATGTGGAGAAAATCCGGACAGCGGCGCAGACGGGGGCGTATTAATATTATCGTCAAATTGAAAACCGGCATTGTCCCAGGCGGTGGACACGGACCCGCCCCAGTTATCATTGATGGCAATCTGAACATCATAGTAGTGTCCGTCACGAAGTCTGCTAAGATCTATCCGGCGAAGTTGATATTGGGCCAGGTTATTATACCCGACACTGAAATCTTCGGCCAATCCGAATCGGGAGGCCATCAGCAGCGAATCGGAAATATACTCGCTATAAATAATAGTTTTTGTAATATGGTCGAGAATAACCACAGTAAAAGACAAGTGGTCAACCCTGTCCGGATCATCTTCAAATTGCCAAAGAATGTATTGATTCGGGGCAAGAATTTGCATATCCAGCGGGGCCAGAATCCGGGGAATTGCCGGAACCTTATTGCCAGTATTCAGGGTAAACGATCCACTCTGGTCGCTCTGTTGGAATGCCCCCTTTGTATCGATAGCAATGACGCGCCAATAATAGGTTTCATGATTTTGAAGATTGTTTAAAAACCAGCTGGTAGAATGAGCGGAAATCCGGACCTGGTTAACATAGTAATTAAATCGAGGATCGGTTGTGTATTCAACGATGTAACTAACGATATCAGCTCCGAATTCAGCATCCGGGTCAACCGAACTCCGCCATGTGAGCTTTGGGTTTTTACTCAGGGTGTCGCCGTGAATGGGGCTAATTAAACTAAAGATCCCCGGCGGATCATTTGTGTGGTTAATGTAAAACTTTTGTGAAGAACCCCAATGTGAAAACTCAACTCCGTCGCTTGCCTGAGCCCGGTAGTAATAGGCTGAGTTATCCTTCAGTTTGGTGGTATTTAAGGAAAAGTTTATTTGATTATTAATAATGGTTTGGGTGGGAACAAGGGTGTCGGTGACGATTTTTGTTGCGAGAGAATCAGAGAGGATCTGAACTCGGTACATTATTTCTGATGAAGAAACCTGCTGGTCCCGGGATGGCATTAACGGTAGTACAAGCGCCTGGTCTTCAAAGATGAGTGTTTTTCCCGAGCCGACCCCCGGCACTGATGGCGGCGTGTTCATGGTAAAATAAAAGGATTTAAAATACTCGCGACTCGTATCGATTGTAAATAGTTCAATCGAAAACCAGTATGTATTTCCAGCGATTAGTGATCCCAAACTACGGTAATGGAAGTGATTTCCCGGATAGGGGATTGTGTCGCTGGTCCAGATCAGCGAATCTTCGTCGTCGTTTAACCGCCGGATTTGTAAAAGCAACGACAATTCATCGGTTGAATCCGTGATTTGCCAGCGGAACAGGGGGGCGTAATTGATACACTGACGAATATCCTGTTCGTGTTCAATTCTGAGATCGTGGATTTGCACGGCGCCCACAAAACGCGGGAGAAAGACAGAAATTATCAATGCACTAAATATGAAAATATTATTGAAGCGGAATCGGTTCATCGTTCTAAATTTACAAAACCCGGAGCGAATTCCAGGCATTTAATATAAATGTTTTGGCAAGATAATCTGCCCGGAATTGCTGTAATGTAAAATAAGCGGTTTTATTCGCCTATTAAATCGGCAAATAATTTATCGATTTCTTCGAATAAATACTCGACAGAACCGTTGTTTTCAATGACAAATGAAGCCAGTTCCCGTTTTTCTTCCTCGGGCATCTGGAGTTCCATCCGCTGCAAAATTTGTTCACGGGGTAAATTCCCACGTTTCATCGCCCGATTAATCCGCAATTTCATTGTTGAATAAATAAGGACAGTATGGTCGAAATGCGCATCAATCCCGGATTCGAAAATCAAAGGAGCGTCCATCACCAGCAGACCGTCTTTATCAGCAAGCTCGTCGCATAATTTTTCAAATTGTTCAATAACATAGGGGTGGACGATATTATTCAGTGTGGCCTGATGGTCCTCGCTGCTAAAGGCTAATTTTGCCAACTTGCCGGTGTTTACAGCGCCATTTTGAATAATATCAGCACCAAATTCATCAACCAACCGTTCCTGAACCAGACTGTATTGCAAAATCTGTTTTGCAATAGAATCTGCATCAAAAATAATGGCGCCCTTTTCTTTCAGGCGCTGACAGGCGGTGCTTTTTCCTGATCCAAGCCCACCTGTAATGCCGATTGTTACCACGGTTTTTAATCCTCCAATTGAGATGTTATAAAGCCATGAACCTCCTGTGGGCTGCCGGATGAATCGATAGCAATCAATATCCCCGCCGCCCGATAATAATCGATGAGAGGTTCGGTTTGTTTTTTATATACGGCAATTCTATTTTGAATGGTTCCAATTTTATCGTCGTTACGTTGATATAATTCTCCGGAGCAGGTATCGCAAATACCGCTGACGACTGGCGGCTTTGTGATTAAATTGTAAACTGCTTTACAATTCCGGCATGTGCGCCGCGATGACAGCCGTTTCAGGATTAGTTTCTCATCAGCTTCCAGAGATAGTACCGCGTCAAGAGTGTCATTATTCTCCTGAAACATGGTTTTCAGGGCTTTTGCCTGAACCAGTGTTCGCGGGAAGCCGTCGAGGATATATCCGCCAAGTGGTACGTCCCCAAATAATTTTTCCCGGATTAATCCCAGCATGATATCGTCTGGAACCAGCTCGCCTTTTGACAAGTAGCTGTTGGCCTTTTGCCCAAGGTCGGAGCCTTTCTGAATCGCCCCTCTCAATATATCGCCAGTGGAAATCTGGGGGATCTTGTACTCTTTTGTAAGTAATTGTGCCTGAGTGCCTT
Source organism: bacterium (assembly GCA_018824205.1). Taxonomy (GTDB): domain Bacteria; phylum Fidelibacterota; class UBA2242; order UBA2242; family UBA2242; genus B118-G9. Next base: position 1,687 of record JAHJGX010000167.1, on the reverse strand, counting down.
TCCCAACACCGGGAGGACCCAATAATATCAGTTTCATGAACACACCTCGTCGAAGTTAGATTAATATACCTGCAATTGAGGCGGTGAGCCAGCTGGCAATTGCACCGCCAAACATCGCCTTGAGGGCAATTTTAGAAAGGTCGGTTCGTCTTTTTGGGGCCAGGGCGCTGATACCGCCGATTTGAATTCCGATAGATGCAAAATTTGCAAACCCGCATAATGCGTACGTGGATATTACAACAGCCTTTTCGTCCATAACATTGTTATGGATCAGCTCCGCCAGGGAGCCGTAAGCCACGAATTCATTGAGAGCCAGTTTGATTCCCAGCAGGTTTCCGACCTCCCCGGCATATTGCCATGAAACCCCCATCAACCAGGCCAGCGGACTCAAACCCGTTGCAAAGAACGTCTTCAAACTACCGGGGAAAAAACCGGCATATTCCCCCTTGACCGGCGAAAGCGCACTGGCGTTGGTGTATTGATAAAACGCCCCGCCAAACACCTTTCCGTCAATAAGTCTGTCTGCAAAAGCCAGGATTGTATCGATTAATCCGATCAGGGCAATAAAGGCGATCAACATGGCGCCGACATTCACGGCCAGTTTTAAACCATCTGAAACGCCGGCGCTGGCAGCGTCAAGAAGATTACTGGTTTTAATAATGTCTTTGGGCAGATCGGCGTCGCCGGATGTTTTTGATAACTGTGTTTCAGGGTAAATGATTTTTGCCACCACTAGGGCGGCGGGGGCCGACATGACACTGGCGGCGATGAGATGGGTGGCGCTGACCCCCATGGCAATATACCCGGCCAGAACACCGCCGGCGATAGTGGCAAAACCGCCGACCATAATGGTCAGCAATTCAGACATTGTCATTTCGTTTAAAAATGGGCGAATTAAGAGCGGAGCCTCGGTCTGCCCCACAAAAATATTTGCCGAACACGAAAGCGTTTCACTACCGCTGGTTCCCATGGTCCACTGCATGAAATGGGCCATCCATTTAACAATCAGCTGCATGACACCGAGATGATACAGAATTGACATAAAAGCGCCGAAAAAGATAATGACCGGAAGAACTTTGAATCCAAACTGGTAACCAAATCCCGGCCAGAAATCGGAACCCGGAAAAAAGTGTTTTGAAACAGCGAGATTTCCGAACATGAATTCCGATCCGAGATCGGCCAGCGCCAGAAAGGTTTTAACTTTTTGACTTAGCAACGAAAAAATTATTTGTCCGGTGTATCCGTGACTGAAAATCCAGATATATCCGGAGCTGAGCAGCCCGGCAACCAGATATTTTTGATAGCGGGAAATTTTTAAGGCGGCCTTGATGATAATGATCAGCAATAAGGCCCACCATACTATTGTCAGGATATTTAAATTGTTTAAAAAGTAAAAAACGACGCCAGCCAGAAATGTGAACAGAATGATAATCACGGCGGTTAAATACTGGTTTTCTCTAACTGCGCCGCTGTTTATTTCATCGTTGAAAAGATATAAAATAATCAGACCGACAAACAGTAACATCGCAAAATAAGATAGAAGCGGTGCGCCCAGGATAATGGCGGCAAAAAGCAGCTGTAATGTGATGCCCCAGATCACCGTTCGCAGATTAATCTTTTTCCGGTTGTTCGACATCAGAAAAGCGATTCCGAGCAATGTAATAATTCCGAGTATTCCGATAAAACG
>JAHJGX010000166.1 GCA_018824205.1 bacterium | reverse complement strand
AGCTACGTGGGCATTCATTCTCAAATAGCGTCGGTATTAACCGTGACCTTCCCGACCTTTCGGGGCGCTCTACCGACTGAGCTACGTGGGCATTTCATTCAAATAACACAGTTTTAACCGTGACCTTCCCGACCTTTCGGAACGCTCTACCGACTGAGCTACGTGGGCATTTCATTCAAATAACACAGTTTTAACCGTGACCTTCCCGACCTTTCGGGACGCTCTACCGACTGAGCTACGTGGGCATTTCATTCAAATAACTATGAACAGATAGTCTTTACCGGTCAAATATCCACATTCATACGTGAGCGGGTGAAGGGGATTGAACCCTCGTCACCGGCTTGGAAGGCCGGAGCTTTACCACTAAGCTACACCCGCAGGAAGATGTGGGCCGGGATGGATTTGAACCACCGTAGGCGTTTCGCCGGCAGATTTACAGTCTGCTGCCATTAACCACTCGGCCACCGACCCGTTTTAATTCTGATTTAAGTGATGTAAGTTGTATACCGTTTTGAAAAATTAAAACTATTTGACCTAGCGAAAGCAAATACTCTCTCCCAAAAAACCCCTTATCCCGGGCATTGGTAATCGTCAAATCTCCATTTCAAAAACCACTCTCAATTCGTTGAGCCACCAGCAGGGATCGAACCCGCGACCCGCTGATTACAAATCAGCCGCTCTACCAGCTGAGCTATGGTGGCGTATATTTTCAGAGGAAAAAGACCCTTAAATCTTTCGTTCCAGATACTATCCAAATATTAGCGGTGAACTCGGAAATTGAAAAAGCCTCGAAAGTTAATACAATTTATTTAGATTTCAATAAAAAATTTTCAATTAAAAGTAATTTTTATTTTTGTTCGAATTGTATAAGTTTTACCATGAAACTGAAATAAAGCGAGATATTCTATGTCAATATTAGTAACTGGTGCCGCAGGATTTATTGGTTTTCATCTATGCAATAAACTATTGGAAAACGGTACCCCTATCGTCGGATACGACAGTGTGAACGATTATTACGATCCATCCCTGAAAGAGGCCCGGTTAAAACTGCTTGAAAAATCGAAATATTTTACCTTTTACCGAAATGATCTGTGCGATTTCAAATCACTAGAAATTGTGTTTGAAACCCATGATATTCAAAAAGTCTGTAATCTCGCAGCCCAGGCAGGCGTCCGGTATTCATTGATCAATCCCTTTGCCTATCAAAAATCAAATCTCGAGGGATTTCTGAACATTATCGAACTGTCAAAGCGCGCCCGGGTCACCAATTTTGTCTATGCCTCCAGCTCCAGCGTTTATGGAGACAATAAAAAACTCCCCTTTTCTGTTGATGACAATGTCGACCACCCAATTTCTCTGTATGCCGCTTCAAAAAAGTCAAATGAATTGATTGCGCACACCTATTCACATTTGTTTAAAATGCCGACAACGGGTTTACGATTTTTCACTGTTTATGGCCCATATGGCAGACCTGATATGGCTCTTTTTATATTTACAAAAAAAATCCTCGCCGGCGAACCCATCGATGTCTTTAACAATGGAAAAATGCGACGGGATTTTACTTACGTTGATGATATTGTGGACGGGATTATTGCCGCTCTCAACACACCATCTGATTACGAGATATTCAATCTCGGAAATCATCGCAGTGAAGACCTGATGGACTTTATCCGATTGATTGAAAAAAATCTTGACAAACAGGCAAATATTAATTATATGCCGATTCAGCCCGGCGATGTTCCGGAAACCTTCGCCGATATAGAACATTCCCGCAAAATACTCGGATTTAATCCATCCACGGGAATTGAATTGGGCGTGAAGCGGTTTATCGACTGGTACAAAGATTATTATCACATAAATTGAGAGTAATATGTCGCCTTATAATGATATATCAAAAAATGCCTTACGGACGCTATTCAATGACATTTCTACTCTGAATATTCTGGTCGTCGGTGACCTGATTCTCGATAATTATATCTGGGGATCAGTCAGTCGAATTTCACCGGAAGCCCCTGTGCCGGTTATTCAAGTAAAAAATAAAGAGAACCGCCTCGGAGGAGCCGGGAATGTCGCGGCAAATCTGGCAAGTTTGGGCAGCAAAGTCACTCTCGCCGGAATTTGTGGCAATGATGATCATGAAAATATTCTGTTTGAATTGTGTCATCAAAAAAATATCAAGCCCCTGATTCAGGAAATTCCAGGACGGCACACAACAATGAAATCCCGGGTTATCGCACAACACCAACAACTCTTACGCATTGACGAAGAATCCTGTGAACCGATTCATGATTCCACGGCAGTGGCTCTTTATAAACAGATCGTGAGTAATTCGGACCGGTACGATGGCGTAATTATATCGGATTACAATAAGGGATTTCTGACTACTGGCCTGACATCGGATATCCTGAAATACTTTTCCGGAAAACCCATAATAGTCGATCCAAAAAGCAATGACTTTTCCAAGTATCACGGTGCTACAACCCTTAAACCAAACCGTAAAGAATTTGTAAATGCCATTCGACATCCCGACCTGAAAGACGAGGAGATTGGCGAATATGCAAAAAGACTAGTATCCGATCTGGGTTTGAAGGGGCTCGTAATTACTCTAGGCGACCAGGGAGTTTTCGTCCTTGATAGCAATCAAAACAGTTTGACTGTACCAACCAAGGCCCGGGAAGTGTTTGATGTCAGCGGCGCGGGAGACACGTTCATTGCAACATTTTTAGCCGGATTAATAATCTCCGATAACTGGTTTACCGCCGCGAAAGCCGCCAATCTTGCATCCGGCGTAGTGGTTGGGAAAATCGGTACAGCGACCGTTACGATCGACGAAATATTTACGAATTATGAATTATAATTTATACCGTTTAAATCTTCCGCTTCCAGGATGTTCCCTGGGGCGTGTCTTCAAGTATAATACCCCGGCTCAGCAACTCATCTCGAATCCGGTCGGCTTCGGCCCAGTTCCGTTCCGCTCTGGCTTGCTGCCGGGCATCGATCAAGGTCTGTTCCTCGTCTGATAATTGATTTTCCGGTACTTCCAGCACATTCAGGACGGAATCAATTCTGTTCAAATATTCCACAATTGCCTGAACATCGTCTTCGGTTAGCGAATTGGTTTCACGAAAAGTGTTGATCTCATGGATACAGGAAAAAACCGATCCCAGTGCGCCTGAAATATTCAGATCGTCATCCAGGGTTGCTTCAAAATCGTTCAAATATTTATCAATAATCTTGCGAATTTGTTGTGAATCATTAATGGTATTTCCGATCAGAGATTTCTTGAAATCCCGCAGGCGTGTAATGCTTTTTGCCGCAGCTTCGACTTTATCAAATGTAAAATTCAATTTTTGACGATAGTGTGTACTTAAAAGCACATACCGGATGGCCGTTGCGTCAATCTCTTTGTCCAGAAGTTCCCGCAGACGATAGAAATTGCCGGCGGATTTACTCATTTTATCGCCTTCAACCATCAGGTGTTCACAATGCAGCCAGTAATTCACAAATTTTTCACCGGTGCCCGCTTCGCTTTGCGCAATCTCATTTTCATGGTGGGGAAAAATATTATCCACACCGCCCGTGTGAATATCAAAGTGTTTCCCCAGATATTTCGAACTCATTGCCGAACATTCGATATGCCAGCCCGGCCGGCCCTTGCCAATTTCCGTTTCCCAGTAAACCGGACCGTCATCATCTTTCCAGCCCTTCCACAGTGCAAAATCCCGAATTTCTTCTTTTTCGTATTCATCGCTTTGGACCCGCGCACCACGTTGCATTTCTGCAATATTCAGATGCGCCAGTTTGCCATAAGCCGGATAATCGGATACTCTGAAGTAAATCGATCCGTCATCAGTTCGATAAGCAATGCCTTTATCCAGAAGTGATTTGATTAAATTCACCATCTCCGGAATGTGATCTGTTGCAGCCGGATAGACCTCGGCCCGCTCTATTCCAAGAGCATCCAAATCCTCAAAAAAAGCATCCTGATAGGATTTGGTAAATTCCCGGATCGATTTGCCGGTTTTATTGGCGTCCCGAATGATTTTATCATCAACGTCCGTAATGTTCATCACCTGAACAACCTGATATCCCTTGAATTTCAGATAACGACGAAGCAAATCTTCAAAAATATACGCCCGGAAATTCCCGATATGGGCATAGTTATAGACAGTCGGGCCGCAGGTATACATCCTGACTTTACCAGTTTGTATTGGCTGAAAATCATCCTTATTCCGGGTCATAGTATTATAAAAACGGAGTGCCATAGTTACATTCCTAGGGGTATTGATACATAGGATTTCTTTTCACATTCATCATCGAAAGGTTCCAGAAGCGCAGGATCAACCAGCACCTCGAAAGATGCTTGTGGAAAGTTCAGAGAAATGATGAAGCGATTTTCATTTTCGATCCGCTGAATTTTTCCTTTGACTCCCTTGAATGGTCCACTTTTGACCTGTACATTCCTTCCGGTTTTAAGATATTCCCGCTTTTGAAGACTGGCTCCGCTTGCAAGTACCTGCGTCAACGCTTCAATCTGAAAATCCGGAATCGGGGCCATTTCATTTTTAAATTTAATAAACCGTGCAGCGCCCGGTATTTCAAGAACAAAGACTGAATTTTTAGCAGCTATACGCACAAACACATATCCACGGATCAGCGGTACTTCAACCAGTTTTTTACGATCGGTCCATTGATGGTATTCCTTTTTTAACGGCAAATAGTTTTCAATGCATTTCTCATCCAGTAATTCTTTGACTTTTTTCTCATGCCGTGATTTTGTATATAATGCAAACCAGTGCAGAGCACTGTAATCAAGAATATATTCCGAACACCGTTTAACTGAATTATTCATTATCTCCCATTCCGATCCGAATGATTTCTTCTAACAATTGTTCAAAACTTAATCCGACCGCCTTTGCGGCTTTTGGCACCAGGCTGGTGGAGGTCATTCCCGGCAGTGTATTCATCTCCAGAAAACAGGGTTTGTTATCTTCACACAGGCGCAAATCCATCCGGCCGTAACCGGAACAGCGCAGTAGATTGAAAGCATTAATTGTAAGATCTTGAATCTCTTCTGCAAGATTATCGCCAATGTCCGCCGGAACAATGTATTCACTCATCCCGCTGGTATATTTGCATTCATAATCATATATCCCATGTTTAGGACGGATTTCCACCACCGGCAACGCTCTTTTTCCAAGCACAGCAACGGTCAGTTCACGCCCTGGAATATATTCCTCAACCAAAAACACCGAATTATACTTTAACGCTTTGTTAATAGCCGCCTTTATCTGCTCATGTTTTTTTACAATCGTCAGCCCGACTGTGGATCCTTCATGTCCGGGTTTTATCACCAGAGGTAATTGGAACTTACGCGCTATTTTGTCAATTGTTTCGGCATAATCGAATCCGCCGATTCGTTCAAAATACAGCCATTTCGGTGTTGGAATACCATTTTTTTCAAAGATCATTTTTGAGACAACCTTATCCATCGCAATCGCGCAACCCTCTGCGCTTGATCCATTGAACTGATATCCAAGTATCTGCAGGATTCCCTGCACAATCCCGTTTTCACCACTGCCGCCATGCAGTGCACTGAATATGAAATCTGCGGACCGAATTTCAGGTTCAATCAGTAAATGCAAAAGGTTTTCATCACCCTGCTCAATCTCCTTTACCGTGACCGGTATTGATTCCTGCAATTGACCGATTGGTAAAACAGTATCAAGCAGGAGAACATCATGACCATTCCGTTTCAGCGCCTCTGCAATATTCTTTCCACTGGATAATGAGACTTCCCGTTCGGAGGAGGTCCCCCCCATTAAAACAACAATTTTCATAAGTTCTGACTTCTTTCTGTACATTCAATGAGTTGCGCTGCTTCAAGTAAATTTTCAGTGATAAAATCCGGCCGTGGTTTCCATGATTCAATGGTTTTTATTGCTGGCGAGTCAACTCCGGTACGGACAAAAATCGTCCGGCAGCCAGCCGCCGCTCCGGTCTGAATATCTTTAAATGAGTCCCCGATAAAAAACGATTTACTAATATCGATGTTAAAATCCCTAATGGCTTTTTTCAAATTCCCGGTTTTCGGCTTCCGGCAATCGCAATTGTCTTCCGGTAGATGGGGACAATAATAAATTCCATGGATTTCAGCACCCGCACGCCGGATTGCCGTTTTCAGGTTTAAATGAATATTCTCGAACTCTTTGACGGTAATCATATCTCGCCCAAGGGCGGATTGATTCGTAATGAGGATATTCTTATAACCAAGCCGCGTCAAAATCAAGAGTGCGTCTGCGGTAAACTCAAACAGGTGAAATTCCTCGACGGATTTTATATAATGAACACTGTCCGCATTTAACGTACCATCACGATCCAGAAATACAGCCTTTGTTTTCATTGTGTTCCGATGATCCATACACTTCCTACATATCGGCCTAAGTTACAATTGAAAAATGTAAAATAATAGTGCGGTGCAGGGAAAAAACCTTTAAATTGCACCACTGAAAGTCAAAAATAATTGATAGAAGAGAGGAGAATATGGGACCGGATATTGAACAGTTCAAACTGACATTAAAACGCGGAAAGGCGCAGTATGTACCGATTGCCGAGCTTGGCATTCATCCGATTATTAAAGAAAAATTCCTTGGAAGACCCATACAATCCCTGAAAGATGATGTGGATTTCTGGCATAAAGCCGGCTATGACTATATTAAATTACAACCGGTCGCCGATTTCAATCCCGGCAAACTTTTTCTCCAGGACAGTGAAAATATAACCGTCAATGATGATGGATCGGTATCCAGAAACTGGGCAACCGAAGGCAAAGGCGTTATTACCTCCTTTGAGGACTTTGAAAAATACAGATTTCCGGAAAAGGCAGATTTTGATTATTCAACGTTTGAAAAAGTCAGGCAGTATTTGCCCGAAGGCATGGGTGTAATCGGTCAATATGGTGACATTTTTACCATGGTCTGGGAGTTGATGGGTTTTGAAGAATTTTCCTATGCGCTCTACGATAACCCGGAACTGGTTGAGGCGCTGTTTAATAAGATCGGGAACCTGGTACTCACTATGTTTGAATATTTTGCAGAAAGTGACAGTGTCGATGTAATGTGGTACAGTGATGACATTGCTTATGTTTCGGGCCTGATGTTGTCACCCGCAATACTGCGTCAGTATTTCTTTCCCTGGCTGAAGAAAATTGGTGATTTAGCAAAATCAGCGAATAAACCATTGATCTACCACACTGACGGAATTCTGTTTGAAGTAATGGAAGATATTATTAATTGCGGCGTTGATGCTTTGCATCCAATTGAACCACAGGCCATGGCCATTTCCGAAGTTAAACAGCGCTATGGTGATCGCCTCTGCCTGATCGGGCATGTGGATGTTGATCTACTCTCCCGCGGAACTCCGGGGCAGATTCGTGAACAGGTTCGGAAAAACATCGAAGACGCTGCCTATAATGGCGGCTATTGTGTCGGTTCCGGCAACAGCATTCCGGAATACGTAAAATTTGAAAATTATATCGCCATGCTTGAGGCCGCCCGAGAATTCGGCCGTTGAACCTGATGTTTTCCGACGGTAAAAAGCAACGGATTATTGTTTTATTTCTTTTTTTGAGCACTTTTCAGTGGCATAGTTCACTGTACTCGTATACAATCGATAATAATCAAGGCTCTTGCTTATCACATGATGCCCGCCACGTTCAATTCTATCCCATCCGGCAGCTGCCGGATGATTATTGTTTTCTCCAGCCGAGTAGTTATACACAAAAAAAGTCCAGTGTGATTGGGGGTCACACCGGACTAGAGGGTAGTGAGGGTTAGGGATAAATTCTTTAAAAATCTGAAATAATTTACAAAATCTCACCCTTTGTAGAGTTGATGTATATCACAGAAACAGAATATTTATACAGGTAATTATACGTCGTAGCGTAGAGACGTCGCAAGCAACGTCTCTACAGAATTACTCGCTCACCCAGAACAAGGATTCACCGTTTCCCCGAATAACGGCATCATTCCCGCTTCCGCTTTCGTCAGGAATAATACCGGTCTGCTCATTATTAAAGCGCCAGATGCCGATTAATGGTTCAAGGCCATTGGAAGAGTAGTGTTCGGTTAATTTATCGGGATATTTATTGTGAAAACTGACTTCCGAAGATTGGATCGCTTTCGTCCATATCCGCACCTCATCAATTGTCCCGACCCAGTAATTCCCCGGATTACTATTAACTCCGGGTAAATCATAATCAGCACCGATTAGCATATTACTCGAACCAATATCCAGATCGGTATTTTCCATTGAAACAGACTTCAACCGTCGTCCATCAACATAAAAAGAGAAAAAATTATCAGCCCTTGATAAACATAAGTAGTGCTTTTCCCGGGCAGACCAGTCCAATTCGCTGACGCTGAACATCCCAAATAGATTGTCATCAATATATACTATCACCATACTCGAATCAATTGCGCCCTGATAAATGGCAATTTCATTACCACCATTGTTATTGCCAAGCATCACTAAAGTCCGGGCAAGATCCGCCCGGCTGCTGTCGCCACAGGCCCATATTTCAATAGCAAAATCGCCGGAAACAAAAGACTTAATGGATGCATTATTGGAAATCTCAAGATAATGTTCGCCTGTGAAACCCATCGACGAAATTGTCTTCACTGATTCGTTACCACATTGAGATGAAAATCCCATCAGCCACACACTAAGAAAAGATATTATCAGCAGGTTTTTTCGTTCGTTAGGCATATTACGATCTTAAGGCACTGTGTACGCTGTTACAATATTACTGGTTGATGATTTCCCGCCTACATCGACGACATAGATACAATAATAGTACAGCGCGCCACTGGAAAGGTTACTCTCGGTATAGTTGGTCGTATTTTTATTGGATATTGTCGCCACTTTGACGACATTCTTCGACTCTTTTGTAAATTCACTTTGCATACTGCGATAGAGTTCATAAACGGAAAAATCATCGTTTTCATCCAGACTCCAACGCAGCTGAATAGATGTATTCGTCGATCCTACAAATGTCAACTCCACCGGTACCGGTGCTGTATTGAGCGTGTCTCCAACGACATTGCTGCCGGCTGATGAATTATCTCTGCTGTCAACAACATAAACCCGGTAATAGTATTGTGAATTCTGAACAGCGGCAACTGGATCATCGAATACCGTATCCGATCGGACGGACACCGTTCCGACCTGAAGATCCGTACGACCGACATCACTGTTGTCACCGCGATGAATTGAGTAATACTGAAAATCCTTGTCGTTCCTGTTCATTGTATACACCAGGCGAAAAAAGGAATCATCGACGGCCGTAATTTCCTTTATTTCAACCCGCTCGACGCTTTTTGTCTGCAGCGAGATATCAGACCCGGCCTTTGTGCCAAATGTATCGGCAATAAACATTCGGTAATAGTACTGGGTATCCAGATTCAGGTTTTCATCAATATATTCCACTGTCGCCGGATTATGAAATACCTGCTTCAAATCTGCGGCGCTGGTATCAAAATTCGTATGATCGGAACGATACAAATAATATCCGGCGAAATCGTCATCTGTGTACTTCTCCCAGTTTATTGTCGCCTGGTATTTTTCTACTGATTTAACCGACAGAGGAATCGGCTGCAGACTCATGGTCTTGACGCTGATTTCGTTGCTCTTCGTGTAATTATTCTCGCTGTCCACCAGATAAACAGCATAATAGTAGGTTTGATTATCCTGTAAACCGGTATCCGTATATACTGTATCATCTACCTGACTGGTAGCTGTCAGAAGAACATTAGAATTCGAAACACCACTACTCCCTGACCGATACAGACGATACTCGCACTCATCTTCTTCTTTACTTTTTGACCAACGTAATTTGATCGAATGTTTCTTCACCTGGTCCCCGACGGGCACGTGCATGGTCACATCACCAATACTGCCGGTTCCAACCTTGATTACATTGCTGCCCGATGCATAACCCGCATCGTCAACGACAAAAACTTTATAATAATAAGATGACAAAGATGTCAATCCTGTATCGATAAAACTACTCTGAGTGCCGGCTGCAATGCCGACCGAATCAGACAGGTTGCCCCCCACTGTTGACAGACGGCTGCGATGAATCCGGTAATATTTTACATCCTCTGTCGATTTATACCATGAGATAGTGGCCGTTAATTTTGTCGCCGAGTACGTCTCTCTAAGTACAACCGGTTCAGGTAATTTCGTTAAGGCATAGACAACATTGCTATTACTTGAAAGGCTGGCAGTATCCACAACCTGAATACGATAATAATAGTTTTTGTTTTCATCCAATCCCCAGGAACTTACCCAACTGGAATCGGCATTCATACCATTATCAATATAGACACTTTGCCCCGGGTTTTGAATCCTGGTCACCAGAATTTCAGAACCAGTCCAGCTGTTATTACTGTTCCGGTACAGGCGATATTCCTGAAAATCCTTATCAATACTCAGTGTCCAGTTCAGGGTCATTGAATGTTTCCCCACATTTAAGGGTGTGGACAGAGCCACCGCAACAGGCGCTATTCCGCGATTATCAACAACGCAAACCACTGTATCGGACAGACCGATATTATCCGAAGCATCAAACGCCTGGGCTGTAATGATATGTAAACTCGAATCTTCCTGATCCGTCGTGTTCCATTGATAAGTAAAAACGGTCTTGGATTCTGAACCCGCATTCTGCATTTTACCATCAATAATAATTTTAACCGCGATGACACTCCGATTATCTGTTACAGTGCATTTAATCAAATGGATACTGTTCACCGTCTGATTATTGACCGGATCGGTAATCGTTACATCCGGGGCAACATGGTCCCCTTCATCTTTCCCGCAGCCGGAAAATAATAGTACGGTAAAACCGATGATTGCCAGGATATATAAGCGTCTGTTGATCACAAATCCCTGTAAATTCTACTGATATGCTTGCCCGATTGATCGAAGTTATTGACAATAATTTTAAATTTTTCTGTATCAACGGTATAGACTGAGTAAGCGGCTATTTTTCGATCGTCTGAAATCAGAATTTTCTTTTGCAGATCTCCGTTACCATCAAAATAAAGCTCGTAACGGCCGACTATTTCATCTGCGGAATTATAAACAAATACCTCAATAACCCGCTGATTGCGAATACTCTCGTGATTGAACCGATACCGGTAAAAGATGACTCCATTGTCCTGCATAATAATCAGATCACTTAATTTGTCTTTCTGTTCATAGAGGCATTTGATCACCCAGCCAGCCTCGACCCGGTCGTATTGCCGGTAAAAAAAGTCCGGATGCAAATCGGTCAGTTTTCCGCCATTAGGAAACACTATCCGCTGTTCCAGAATCATCTGTTTTACACCGAATGTAAAATCACCGGTTGCAATGATTTCTTTATTGCTGTTAATATAGTCCACGCGGTGAACAATTTTAGCGGGATCCGAATAAAATTTGACATGCGGCTCCGGACGGTTACCGTCATTATCCAGATAATTAATGCGGCGATTTGTTAAAATATCCCAGTAACTGGCATAAAGAGGTTTTAGATTATTAACATCGATAGTGTTAGTGCTCTGTTCACCGAAAAATTCGAGTGAATGCAGCTGGCCATGTTTATCAAACACCCCTTTGAAATGGACTTTTTCCCGGGCTTTTTCCTGACTGATTTCATCCGCCAGTAAATCGTTTGCCGAATAATTTGTAGCATAGTACCGAACAGTCGATTTGCCCTTTAATGAATCGGTTGTTCCAGATTTTTTTTCAGACTCCAGGTAACGTTCAATTGCCTGCAGCACGTTATCATCCAGATATAATACGGTATTCAATGAATCAATTTTCAGATGCGGACCGCCTATATCCCGATAGGATGGCAAAAAAGTGCAGGGAGTTTTCAGAGTACCAGTGGCCAGCCCTGAAGTTGACTTTGGCGATGCGGCTGCTTTGTCTTTCAGAACCGTTTGCGCCCTCTCTTCTTTCGGTTCTCGTTTGAGCATCTTTTTGACAGTTCCGCATCCGCTCAGGCTGATACACAGGACTAAAATGACAGTTTTTCTCATAAAATATTCCGGTTTAATATAAACACAACATGATGAATAAATAACAAAAGATTCGGCAATTATGCAAATAGTTGCTTTAAATATTACATTTGCAATCAGCTTCTGGTAAAATGCGCTATTGATCCTTTTCCAAATTTTTTATTTTTAAAATTGAAACACTGAACATTTTACGTTATGTTACAGTGATACATATGTCTGAGGCACTTGACCAATGATAAAAAAGTTTTAAGCGATATATCAGATGTACAGAATGAATAAACTACTGATTACATTTTCAATCTGGTTGTGTTGTTTAATAATCACACCAGCCAGCCAAAATAATTGTCGTATCAAAGGTTATGTACTTGAACGTGACAGTTCCAAACCTCTGGAAAATGCCAACGTGCTCTTTACAAATCTCCGGGACAGTACCGTTAATTTCACCTTCACCGATAATTCCGGCTGGTTTCACATTGATAAATTACCACAAGGCAAATTTCAAATTGAAGTTACGTATATTGGATATACGAAATTCAAAAAAACATTACACATTGAATCCCAGGGTTATGACATGGGGACAATATATCTTAAACCAGAAGCCGTCCCATTACAAGCAGTTGAGATAGTTGTCCAAATCCCAATGGCCATCCAAAACGGTGATACATTGGAATATATTGCCAGCGCCATTGCAATGTCTCAAAATGCCAGCGCCAAAGACCTGGTATTAAAAATGGCCGGGTTCTATAACTATGACGGAAAGATACAGATAGACGGTGAGAATATCGAAAATGTCATGGTTAACGGGGATGATTTTTTCAAATACAATCCTACAATGACACTCGAAACCATTCCGGCTGAGATGATTGGGAAAATACAGGTATTCGACAAGCGAAGTGAAGAAGCCGAAATGACCGGAATCGACGACGGAAAAACAACAAAAACAATTAACATTGTTTTGAAGCCGGATAAAAGCAAGGGCAAATTCGGTAAAACACATTCCGCTTACGGGCAGAATGATGTTTACCAGTTAGATGGCAATATGAATTCATTTGGGAAAGTCAGTCAATTTACAGTAACGGCCCAGCTAAATAATAATTTAAAATTGAATTTATACGGTCCGGATCAATATTTGAACCCGGAATTATTTCATTCCGGTGACGGCATTGCCAAAACCCAATCCTGTGGAATTAATTTTAAGAGTACGCCGAATAAAAAAATTAAAATTAATGGTGACTATATATATAATTACACTAATAGTGAGAATAAAAATACTATTTACCGCCAGTATCTGTTTGATTCAGAGGAACGGCAGGAATATTTCAAAGATGATCACTCTGAAAATCTTACCGGCAACCATAATATATTTACGCGAATTGAATACAATATCTCTGAGAAAGATAAATTATATGTAAATTCAAGAATCTTTTTAAATGATAGCAGACAAAACTCCTTTTCTAACTCCGGAACATATAGCGGAAATTCACAGATATCATCCATAGAAAACGAAAATACTAATGATCGGACGAATATGATTTTTAGCGAATATATGGGTTATAAACATGATTTTATTAAAGATAAGCGGTCAGTTGCTTTTTCATTCATGGGATTTCAAAATACTAGAAAAAATGACAATGAGCAGAAAATAGAAACTGTCACGCCGGACGATTCCACGCTTGCGGACTTTAAATCGCATTCACAAGATGATACTCAAGGTTTTTTCGGGAGTGTTTATTTTCAAGAAGATCTCGGGAATATTGGAAAGTTATCGATTAGTGCAAAAATTAACAGAGATACAGACAAATCTTCAAAATACACTTACCGGTATTCGGATCCATTAAACAGCTTCTCAGAGTTCGATAGTAGTCTATCCGGTGATTCAGATAATGATCTGACCACACGGTTACTGCAAGCTATGTATGAAAAAACCATCAATCGTTTAACAATCCAGGGCCAATTGAAATATGAAAACCTAATCATCAGGAACAGGCAATCTATTCCTGATGATTTCGATGAAAAGCAATCCTATTTCAGTTGCTTACCTGACCTTATTCTGGAATATAAATTCAATAAATCAACTGCATTAAAAGTTATTTATACTATCTTTAATCGCGCGCCCCGCTCCAATCAATTGAATGAAGTCCTGGATAATGATGATCCGGAATATTTGAAAATCGGAAATGCCGATCTGACCCAACAGTATTGGCATAATATCAATCTCAATTATAAATCCAGAAATACACAAAAAAACAGGTCATTTAAAGCCAGAATTAAATATTCAATTTGTGACACATACATCGGAACCCGAACAATAATCGCCGGTTCCGAAAGCATTACTTATTATGGGATAGAAATTACTCCCGGCACCCAATTGACCAGGCCGGAGAATATGTCCGGCTATAACAACGTTAGCTCAAAGGTATCTTATGAGTTCCCAATCAAATATATAAAATCGAACTTGTTTATTGCTGTCGATGCCAATTATACACAAACACCCGGTTATCTTAATGATACCCAATTTTTCACCAAAAGAAATTCAGGAGGAGTCCGAATTATCTTGAATAGCAATATCAGCAAGGATATCAGCTTCAAGATCAGTAATTACATCAATGTTTCCAGCGCTCAGTATGACCAGGCATTAAAGGACAATACCCTGCAATTCAACCAGCGATCATCGGCTGATCTGGAATGGAATTTCGGGCCCGGCTTGGTCATTCAAAGCGATCTGAATTATACTAATTATAATCGCGTTTCAAGTAATCTGAATAACTCTTCCCTATTATGGAATATGTCCTTTGGTAAAAAACTTTTCAAAAACCAGCAGGGTGACCTTCGCATATATATCTATGATATCCTGAAGGAAAACAATAATATTTCGCAGAGATATACTGAAACTTATATTGAGGAACGGGAATCCCTCGATCTCAATCGTTATTTAATGTTACTTTTTACTTATAACATCAAGCACTTTTCCGATAAAGAAATAAGATAAAGTTTTTTACCCCCGCATTAATTCGTGGGCTGCATAACCGGGCTCGGTCATTCATATCCCTGAAGAAATACTCAAATCCATCGAAAGGAATTTAACATTGGAAAAAATCATCTGTTTCAATCCTTGTTCTGTTGGATGCAGGCCGAAAACTATAAGGGCGCAAAAGAAATAACTTCGCCGGGTGGGTTTCAATCCTTGTTCTGTTGGATGCAGGCCGAAAACTACCCGACCGCCGGTTATATCGATAATTCGAACAGCGTTTCAATCCTTGTTCTGTTGGATGCAGGCCGAAAACGCAACTCCCCGGTAGTAGCCCACGTTATTGCACTTTGTTTCAATCCTTGTTCTGTTGGATGCAGGCCGAAAACATTGTATCATTTTCAGGTTTTTCCATTTTACCGGTAGTTTCAATCCTTGTTCTGTTGGATGCAGGCCGAAAACGATGGGGCCAATATATAGAGAACCAAAAACAACCGAGTTTCAATCCTTGTTCTGTTGGATGCAGGCCGAAAACGTAATAAGATATACATATACTGGGGAGGTAACAATTATGTTTCAATCCTTGTTCTGTTGGATGCAGGCCGAAAACATGCGCCGCCACGCCATATATCTTCGATCACATCTTGTTTCAATCCTTGTTCTGTTGGATGCAGGCCGAAAACAAAGAATGCTCACGGCTACTGATTTCGTTGATACTGAAGTTTCAATCCTTGTTCTGTTGGATGCAGGCCGAAAACGTCGAAAAAAACAATGAAAACATATCAAGTATCTGATGTTTCAATCCTTGTTCTGTTGGATGCAGGCCGAAAACTGACATATGACGGTTAAGGTCAGAGAGAGAAGGTTCAGTTTCAATCCTTGTTCTGTTGGATGCAGGCCGAAAACTAATCATCACCGTTTTCCTGAGAAACAACACGTAGTTTCAATCCTTGTTCTGTTGGATGCAGGCCGAAAACTATAAAGACGATAAGCGAATTTATCGGGGATCAAAGTTTCAATCCTTGTTCTGTTGGATGCAGGCCGAAAACCCGGCGCTGTAGTGCTTTTTCGCGACGGTTTCCAGCTGTTTCAATCCTTGTTCTGTTGGATGCAGGCCGAAAACATACATGGGGAATACCAGGCCCGGCAGCGCCGGAGGTTTCAATCCTTGTTCTGTTGGATGCAGGCCGAAAACTTGCAAAATATCGTGTTTCCTTAGTCACGATTCACGAAGTTTCAATCCTTGTTCTGTTGGATGCAGGCCGAAAACAATTTTATTGGGGTGTAAGATGAACATAATACCTGGAAGTTTCAATCCTTGTTCTGTTGGATGCAGGCCGAAAACCCGGGATAAACAAAACGAAGATTGCGCCTATTGCAAGTTTCAATCCTTGTTCTGTTGGATGCAGGCCGAAAACGCTATGTCATCTGCATTGTCATCAATACCCGGCGAGGGTTTCAATCCTTGTTCTGTTGGATGCAGGCCGAAAACTTGGGTTGCGCTCCGATAATATCAAGATGACAACGGATGGTTTCAATCCTTGTTCTGTTGGATGCAGGCCGAAAACAATTTACTGATTCTTTTATCTTATCATATTTAGTGAGTTTCAATCCTTGTTCTGTTGGATGCAGGCCGAAAACAAAAACATCTTGAAGTTGATACTTGCTTATAGGGTTGGTTTCAATCCTTGTTCTGTTGGATGCAGGCCGAAAACAAATTAGGGTATCGTAATCCCAGCCAAAAACATTATGTTTCAATCCTTGTTCTGTTGGATGCAGGCCGAAAACCATTTCCATATATTTATGATGGTGAAGTTGTTAATATGTTTCAATCCTTGTTCTGTTGGATGCAGGCCGAAAACTCAGAGAGAGAGGGCTCGTATATGCCAAGTGCGCGAAGGTTTCAATCCTTGTTCTGTTGGATGCAGGCCGAAAACAAAATCAAAGCGCTCTTTGGCTGGGGCGAAGAAATAGAGTTTCAATCCTTGTTCTGTTGGATGCAGGCCGAAAACAGAAGGTATATACGCGCTTAAATATGGACATCCAGGTTTCAATCCTTGTTCTGTTGGATGCAGGCCGAAAACTATACTATAATTTCATTACCAATGGATACAGAAGCAGTTTCAATCCTTGTTCTGTTGGATGCAGGCCGAAAACCGGAAAATTGTTCAAGCGATAAGAGCCAGAACCAAAGTTTCAATCCTTGTTCTGTTGGATGCAGGCCGAAAACCGCAGAATCCTACCTGGTATTGCGATAACTCCGAGGTTTCAATCCTTGTTCTGTTGGATGCAGGCCGAAAACATTGCTGAAACGCCCGAACCCGCGGCGAACTCCGGGTTTCAATCCTTGTTCTGTTGGATGCAGGCCGAAAACATGAAATTGCTGCAATTATCAAAAAATATAAGGAATGTTTCAATCCTTGTTCTGTTGGATGCAGGCCGAAAACCGCCAAAAATCAACCCTCCCGTCGATGATACTGAGAAATATCACCTGAAATCTACGCCTATTTCGGACTATTTCAAGGATTAATTTCATATTATAGGATGGTTTTTTACTAAAATTTACATTATCGAGATCAGCGTAACGGACTGAGTGTCCGCTACTTATGTCAAAGAGCACAGTTACACACAAATATTTTTGTAACAGCAGTCGGCACAGCGCACCCGGTAAGATGTTCGTTTGGGAATTTGTTCATCCTGAATAATTTTCAGCATTGCCACCACTGCCAAGGTCGATTCCCGCTCTAATTTCGCCGTGATCGCCACTTCATGCATTTTCGATCCGCCCCGCAAATAAAATATATACCCGGTATGCACCGGCTTCTGATAATTTTCCCGAATGAGCAGTGCATATAATGCCGTCTGAATCTTGTGCGTATTGTACAGGTAGGGCTGATAAATTGTGAACTTATAATCCGCCGGCGCCAGGGAGCCGTCTTTCAGATAGATAATCTCATCTACTATACCCCGAACATGCAGAACATCGGAACTTAGATAAACATTCTGCTCCTTTTTCAGCATTGGAATCTTTTTGCGAATGTAATCCGGGTTTTGATCCAGGCGCTGCTGGTGAACTTCCCGTCCCTTTTGGACTTTATAACGCTTTTCCTCATACTGCCGGATTTTCAGGACATTCAGAAAATAGGTAAAGCGCGGACAATAAAGATATTCCATAACTTCGGATGGAGTAATAAGAGGAGCGGCGGAATCCATCATAGTTCTCCGGCTTTCATCCCGGTAAAACCCGGCGTCGTTTCTATACCTATTTTAACATTATTGGGACAACACCCGATTTTACTTGTCCGGCTCCTTGACGGAATCGGGTGATTAAGCAATCTCACCCTGCCGGGTAACCGCTTCAGCGGTTTACAAAAACAGACTCTTAACCTCATCGGTCACCATCTTTTTATCAAAGGCTTGTCCCAGCAAAATCACTTTCTTAAAATCTTCACTGCAAAGGGGGAAAATATATACAGAATCTGTCGCCTCATTAAACAAATCGCTGATTTGTAATTTTAATTCATCCAATTGATTGCGCTCGATTGTTCCTAAAAAAACCGATTTCTGCACCCGGTAAAGACCCTTTTCCTGCAGAATTTTTGCAATTTTCGTACGGGGCTTGTTTTTGACAATGTCATAAATGACCCAGACCAGCTGTTCGGTAGTTTTCATAATAATCCACTATTATAAACGGCTGAAGCCGTTAGGAAATTGGATTGGCTGTCTGTCTTCACCCCGATGAATCGGGGTGCTTTCT
>JAHJGX010000165.1 GCA_018824205.1 bacterium | reverse complement strand
ATTAGCCAGTTTCGGGATTTTTCCCTTCGGTATCGAGGCCGTCGCCATGAAACTCTTGATCTCAGCTCCAGATGAAAACATATGCTGATAATAACTGCCAAGGATTATGTAGTTCAGGATATTCACATCAAATGCACCAAAGACACCCTGCATCTGGTCCTGCATCAGCCTCATTTGCTGTTTGGTATAGATTTCATTGTTGCGAATCTGGATTCGCTCATAGTCGTAGGCTCTGTCCCAGTATCCAAACAAGAAATTTTCACCAGCGTAGCGGTATTCGAGAGTTAAATTGGCAATCTTGAATAGATTTGCTCTAACTCCAGGAACAGCAAAACCAAAACCGGGTGTAAATGGTTCTCTATCATACGTATTTGTTGCGCTGTTATAAACTAATGCTGAATCTTCGGATGGAATAAAGGATGCCGCTTGTCCGTAAACTTCTAACTTTAAGAACTTACTGTTGAGAACCGGCATACCAATATCAAAAGAAACCGCACCATTCATTATACGATCATAATCGGAGAGTTTTGTGACTCCATTTGCAATGATCGCTTCGCTCGGCATATCATAACCGATAGATCTTAGATAATCACGTTGATCTAAGCTAAACGTTGTTCGTAATTCTTCAATTACGACATTATCATCTTCATCTGTGTACATATCAAGCGCATCTGCTACTTCATCTTCATCAGAATCAGGAAGACCTTTATAAGGATATACATCTGCTACAACTGTTCCTCCAATCTTAAGAGGAAGTTTTTTCAGTGGTTGGTAAGTAACGCGACCGGCTAATAGTCCAGGACCGGTGATTTCTTTCGCATTGGCCATAAACGCTTCCCAGCCCAGACTTCCGATCTGCATTCCCGTATGAAGTCCGACTTTGCGAACCTGCGGATATTCTGTCGTATTCGAATAACCGTTCATCAGAATTCCATAGCCCAGGGTCGTATTGTCCATAGCGCCTAATTTCGCAAAAAACGGATCCCCCGGCTGGGCCCAGCGGATATAGTAAAATTTATCAATGTAATCAGAAATTTGATCCCACTCATCTTTACGGATATCGCCCTGTTCATCCATATATATTGCCACATCCAAAGCTATTGCTAACTTGCCAAATCTAAACTCCGGTCTTAATGCAATCTGGTTGTAAATTTTGTCATCCATGGTCACAGATCCAAGCCCAAGTCCCATTCCAAAGGGTTTTCCGGAACCACCGCCTTCTCCTTCCGGTTCGGCAACTTCAGCCGGCATTTCAGATGGGGCAGCCGCCATATCAATTGGCAGTGTCGTTGCTGTTGGTTCTGGTTTTGGTTTGGCAGCCTGTTCTTCTGGTTGAACTGCTGGTTCCTTTTCCGGGGCGGGTGCATCTTCATCAACATCCGGCGGTATATCCGATGGATCCACGGGCATATTGACCAGTTGGCCCTGAGGCGTTGAAATAATCATCTGGCCGGCAGCCATATTGGATTCAACACCGGTGATTAAATTCATAACATTGACATTGCCTTCAACGCCATAAAAACGGTCCCCGAATTGGGAAGAGGTTACGGTCCAGAACTTGGTTCCTTTCACCGATGCAACCGATGTTGGCGTTTCAATCCGGAATGAACCTTTGACGCCGGGAGTGACACTGGCCAGCACCCGGCCTTCATTGACTTTTACAGTTCTGACGCTGTATTCTTCCCGAATAGAGACTTCGGAATTCTTGCGAATTTTCACCAGACTTTTATCTTTGGTGAAAATAACCGCTACAAATCCGTCATCAGCCGTCATAATAGCATCGCCTATGTGTAATCCCATACCCATTTCGGCGTTGACATTAAATTCGGTTTCGCCGCTGGGTTTGACATAAACCGAACCGGTGGATTTTAACACCGTCGCAAAGTAACTCTGCGCTGAAACGGTTATGCTTACTATTAATACTACTACAATTAATCTTGCCAGTTTTCTCATGTTGACACCTCTTGTTCTTATTATTTTTCTAAATTGGATAAAATTCCAAGGATTATTTTGGAATCCATTAGTTCAATGATGCTGAATTCCATTTTTCGTTCATTCTCTGTACCGTCAGAACTTTTTAATTTTACGACAAACGACCGTACCAATCCCACGTCAATCTGTTGAATCAGTTTTTTAAACGGCGTATTGATACTTGTTTCGATAAACTTGGTAATCTCCTGACCGACAACCTCTTGCCGACCATATTTCAACAATGTGTAAAATGCTCTAGAACAACCTAAAACCGTCCCGTCCTTTAGAAATAATATGGTGTTGTCGGTAGCAGATTCAATCTCCTTTGTCAGGCGGTCGCGGCTGTCACGGACTTCCTGGTACATTTTAACCAGTTTATCGTTGAAGTTTTTCAGCCGTGCATACTTTTCTCCCATCTCCTCAAGCTCTTTTTTATGACTGGAAGAAATACTGTCAATCAGAAGATCGTTGTATTCTTCAACAAATTTATTGAGTGTATAACCCAGACCTTCGATGGCCTCGACCAGCAAAGAACGGTTTTCACTTTCAAACGGAAGAATCTGCATCCCCAGTGATTTATGACGATCAGCATATTTGGAACGCCAACGGTCCAGACTATTGCGCAGTTTTGCAATGTTCTGATTTTTAAAATCCGGGCCTGAGACGACAACATACTCCGGCAGAAGCGGAAATTCACCCAGTATTTTCAGGTTTTTCTGCTCTTTTTCGGGAAGCAGCTTGTATTCAAAACTAGTCGTTACCGCCGCTTTTGACTTTTTTTCAACTACCTGAAACAGATTGAGAGGTTCCAATTTCGCCGCGTAGGTTTTGCTTTGCTCGGTTTTGACGATGGTGCATTTTTTCAAAAGAAAAAGAATCACCGGATTTACAATCATCCAATCCGTGCAATGCGGTAAATTGACCGATTGCCCTTGTATGTCAATCAGTTGCCTGGCCCGGGATTCTTTATGCACGACCACCAGTCCCTTCATATCGGTAAGGGCGACTTTGAACAGCGGCGTGAACTCGTAGAAGGATTCCAGATACATCGCTTCATAATTACTGACGAGAGTAATCGCTGCGGTGCTTTTTGATATCTGTTCAATTGCAGGTAAATCATTGTTCAGACGTTCATACTTGACATCGATTCCTTGAGATTGTCCGACAACCTTACCAAGATCCTCAAAAAACCGATCGGTTTCCTTGGATATCTTCTGATTGGGTAAAAGCCATTTAATTACATCCAAAACAAAAATCCTTTAATTTATTGAAGGTTTTTTATATTTACGATCAGGCTCTGTTCAAGCCGGTCAAGATCAATGGGTTTGGGAATAAAATCAGCCGCCCCGAGTTTGATTGCATCATCGGCAACATTTTTATCTTTTACGCCAGTCACAATGATTACCGGAATCATGATCTTCATCTGCCTGATTTTTTCGAGGACCTCCAAACCATTCATTTCCGGCATGATCAAATCCAGCAGAATTGCATCGAAAGTATCTGTTTCGAGATATTTCAACGCTTCTTTACCGGACTGGCTGATTTGTGTCTCAAAACCCTTATATTCCAGGTATTCTGACAAAAACTGACAAACATTAGGTTCGTCGTCAACAATTAAAATTCTGTTTTTATTCATTTCAATAATATTCTTTCAATAATGGTTCTAATCAATAATCATCTGTAACAATTAATATCAATTTTTCGTCCCTGACAATTGCATTATCTCCTCTTCGGTCTTCATGTCAATGGTTACCTGGGATATTCTGGCTACCGTTCGAATCGGGAGTGTTAATTCATAATCGATTTCCTGAACTCCTTTTACCAAAAAGACCGTCATTGTCCACGGTCCGGCGGCAATATTAAACATTGGGTTAAAATGTTTGATCTGGTTTAATGAACCGGGAGAATCGATAATATGGGTAACGGCCTCACCGGTTTCATCGACCAGTGATATTACCGGAAAATAGCGGTACTCACCATAGGCAACATTTCTGATAAAATCGGTCGTAAAGACATAATCATTTCCGGAAAATGAATACTCAACAAAGGTTTTACTATCATTTTTTGATTTGATCTTAAGGGTCTCGACCATCTCTTTGAGAATATTCAATTTTATTTTGTAATCAACCCGAAAGGACAAAGACACACTTTCATTGTTCATCGGTAAGCGCTGAATTGACGGTTCACCGATATTAATTTCATAAGGATCGCTCAGTACGCGATTGACAACCTGTTCAAAGCTGTGAGTTTCGTGAACAAAGTCTTTTACTTTGCTGGTAAATGCATCCTGAGTGAATTTATTCTTCTGAAAAGGTTCGGGACTTTTATAATCGGTTTTTGATTTTTCCGAGTAATTATCAAGAAGTTGTTCCAGTGCGGCGCCGATGTTTTTCGTTACGACAGTCATCTCGCGAGCGCTTTCCATTTCCCGGTCTTTCGCTACATCGATTGGTTCGACAATCTGCTCTGCTTTTTTAACCTTCTTCGTCTCAATTGGTGATTTTTCCACCCGGGGATCAACAATTTCATCGAGAGCATTGTTTACAGTAATAATTACCTGCGCCAAATCCGAAGATTTTTCCCGGACCTGTTTTGATGCTAATGCTTCCCAAGTGTTCAGATCGGTCAGTTGTAGATCGATGATAAACACACCTTTATCCCGCTGGAATGCACCGGAAAGAACAAGGTTCTGGGAATCCTGGTACTTTGCATTTTTTTTAATAATGGATAAGGTTTCATCCAGTTTTTCCGATTTATAGGCATGTACATTGGAATTATTCACGTAGTGGTCCAAAATAAAATCCACAAACCCTTCCTTGAGCCACTTTATTTCGGAATCAGAATAGAGATTGTCAAAGGACATCACCCAAAGATTAACATCCGCCCTCAATGCAGTACTGCCAAGCAGTAATCCAACCGCAAAAAAGCGAAACCGCCTTTGAATCCAATTCACTATCTGTCCTGCCGATTTTTGAATCAAACGTCTAATGTGCTAATTACCCTCTGGTGCATACATGCTAATATTTTCTTAACGTGTTAAGTTCCGTATTATTTCCCTCGAAATCAAGCATTTTTCCGTTATCAAATTCCTGAACTAAGTTATGAATGACAAGCATCACATGAAAATTCATAATATTCCGACTGTTTCTGATTACTATTTTGATAAAATTTGTTAAATTTGGTTTCGATAATTTTGAAAGGAAAACCAATGAATCCCGCAACCGATATCCCTTTAAATGACCAATCAGAATCAAAACCGCTAAATTTTATTCACCAGATAATCGAAGACGATAACGCCATTGGCAAATTTCAAAAACGCGTTCATACCCGCTTTCCACCGGAACCGAATGGTTACCTGCATATTGGCCATGCCAAATCCATTCTGCTGAATTACGGAACGGCTGTTAAATATAACGGTAAGTTCAACCTCCGTTTTGATGATACCAACCCGATAAAAGAAGAAGATGAATACGTTCAGTCGATCATCGAAGACGTCAAATGGCTGGGCGCCGATTTTGAAGACCGGCTGTTATACGGGTCTGATTATTTTCAAAAGATGTACGAGTATGCGATCCAGTTGATCCAGAAAGGTAAAGCCTATGTCTGTGATCTGAGCGCCGAGGAAATCCGGAATACCCGTGGATCATTGACCGAAGCCGGGACAGAAAGTCCTTACCGTAATATCTGTAATAGAAGTATCAATGTAAACCTCATTCAGTTCCAATTGATGAAAGCAGGTAAATTTCCTGATGGTTCAAAAACACTCCGCGCTAAAATCGATATGGCGTCCCCAAATTTAAACATGCGTGATCCGATCATGTACCGCATCCTGCATGCAGATCACCATCGTACCGGCGCTGAATGGTGCATTTATCCCATGTACGACTGGGCCCACGGCCTGGAAGATTCCATTGAAGGCATTACCCACTCCCTCTGCACACTGGAATTCGAAGATCACCGTCCTCTCTATGACTGGTTCCTTGATGAACTCGGTGCTTATCATTCTCAGCAAATTGAATTTTCCCGTCTGAACCTCAGCTATACAGTCATGAGCAAGCGCCGATTACTGGAACTGGTCCAGAAAAAATATGTGAATGGCTGGGACGACCCGCGGATGCCCACGATCTCAGGGATGCGGCGTCGTGGATATACATCGGAAGCAATTCGTAATTTTACCGAGCGAATCGGCGTCGCCAAGCGGGATAGCACCGTGGATGTTGCGCTTTTGGAATTCAGCGTTCGTGAACATTTGAATAAAATCGCACCCCGCTATATGGGCATTCTGAATCCATTGAAAGTAATCATCGATAATTATCCCGATGACCAGGAAGAATTTCTGGAGGCCATCAACAATCCCGAAGATGAAAGCGCCGGCACCCGAAAAGTCCCTTTTTCAAAAGAAATCTATATCGAAGCGGAAGATTTCATGGAAGCTCCACCGAAGAAATTCTACCGTCTAGCGCCCGGTACTGAAGTTCGTCTGCGTTACGCCTATTTTGTTACCTGTACCAATATTGTAAAGGATGATCGCGGAAATATTATCGAAATACACTGCACTTATGACCCCGCTACTCGTGGTGGCGATTCACCCGACGGACGACGCGTAAAGGGCACGATTCATTGGGTTTCTGCCCGTCATGCAAAAACCGCGGAAGTCCGGCTCTATGACCGTTTATTTACTGCCGAAAACCCTGCCGGTGAAAAATACCTGGAATACCTGAATCCTGAATCCCTGAAGATCCTGAAAAATTGTCACATTGAACCGGCTCTGTTTGAAAATGCCACTCCCGGTCTGCGCTTCCAGTTTGAGCGGCTGGGGTATTTTTGTGTTGATCCCGATACGAATGACAACAAACTTGTTATTAACCGGACGGTGACTCTGCGGGATACGTGGGCGAAAATAGCCGGAAAGCAGGCGCGATAGTCAATTAAAAATTATTAAGATAAAAGGTGAAAGTTCTGGGGTTGGGACTTTTTACTGATTAAGACTGTTCCTTGGCTAATTTTTCAACGATTATGTCACTGATTCCCCCCTTCACTCCGACTCTAATGCTGTTGAGACTCACTGCACCCGCCGGAATTCCAAATTGGCAACCGTGGGTGGGTTTGATTGGAATAATACTTTTCACATTACTGATTGTGTGGCTAAGCGGACGGATTTTCAGAGTGCCCATTATGATGCAGGGAACACCGCCAAAATTGAAAAACATCCTGCGCTGGGCAATCAGAGGTTAATTAAAATATTACACCTCTCCGTCTTCAGCATTTCGAATTCGCTTTGGCTTACTTTCAGGTAATCCTAGTTCTTCCCGGTCAGCTCCGAATACCGATATTCCTCTTTAATCATAGTCCTCATTTAATCATTATAATCATAGTTCAGACAATCATTCCAATCATAGTTTCAGACTTTTCCCTTCCACCACCGCTAACTCCTCCGTCAATCCACTTAACCTTTTTTTCATTAATAAGTAACTTTTCAATTTGTCCGCCTTTTTCGGCATGTGCTACTAACACCTTACCTGCAATTTCTATCATGTACAGATTCCTTCTTAATGCCGTCTTTTCACTGACTCGTCGTACAGAATCCGGAAACGGACTGATAATCAGCAACCGATTATCATCGAGCGCTTTCCTTATTTCTACCGACCAGTTTTTCTTTATACCGCGCGCCAGAACCAGAATGATCGGCTGGGTTCCTTTTAGTAAAAAGTGAAAGACATCCTTCTCGATCTGCGAATGAAATCCAGAAATGACGCAGACGCCTTTATTTCTTTGCTCAATTGCCCAGTCGTACGACTTCAGGACTAGCTCAGGCGGATATTTACGGGAGCAGAGAAATGCAACTTTATGCTTGTCAAGAATATCACTGTTTCCGAAATAATTAAGTTTTTCCAATTCTGCACTCGTGTTTTCTGTAATCCTGGCATTATCCCGAGTTCAGTAAAAATCCAGCCGTTTCCGGTTTATGCGGAAGCAAGCTTATCTGGATTTTCAAGGAGCAGATTATCTTCCGATTTTACCCTGCGTTCCAGTTTCTTCACATCTTCCTCAGGGGGCAGGTCTTCCGGTCTTATGCCCCGTTCCAGCAGAATTTTTCTGACACTCTGATTATTCGTGATATGTTCCCAGGCAATTCGATTACCTTGATGGATGTCCTTTTCTTTCACATTAAAAATTGTTATCTCAGTCGCAAAGTCTTTGGCTTTGATCGTAATAGTCGGTAAAAAATCCGCCAGTGGACGACTCGCTTGCACGCCAAGCCGCTCTTTCATTTGACTGGTAGTAAAACCAAATAGGGCTTTATCGCCCTGACTGCGAATGATGCCAAAGTCCTTTTCATTCCCGGTTCTCTCGAAAATCAATCCCGATAATTCCTTTTCAGAAAAACTCAGCTTATGACGGGCTTGCAGCCTTTCCCAATCACTGATCCGCCGCTCTATAATCTCATACTTACGGGTCTGAACGGCAAAATAATTCTGCGCAAAGGCAATCTGCTCCTTCTGCGGATCGCCATTCTGAGCAATCAGATAACAGGCAAAGCGGGACAGCATATAATCAGGAATATCTTTTGAAGCACCTTTCGGCATAGCGATCGTTTTGTTGATGTCAACAAAATGATCACCTATCAAATGTCCCGTCGTCTCGCAGGCGGTTTTGGCTTTGTCGATAACCTTAGTAAAATTCCGCCATTCCGTATATCCCAACAAATGCTGCAAATCCCGGGCAAACCAGAATTCGATGTCATTGCGTGTCTGATTTGTATAGGATTCAAAGTCCTGGGTTAAATGTTCAATGATTGCTTTTTTCATGGATAATATTCCTTAAAATCAACTTTCCATGTTATTTCCCATCCGGTACCTGACATCATGGCTTATGATGAAGTCCAACTCCTCATCCGTGAATCCATATATCGTCTGTACTTTGATTTCCCTGATTTTCTGATTCACTATGATTGAATCCTTTCCGCATTAATCATAGTCCTCATTTAATCATTATAATCATAGTTCAGACAATCATTCCTATCATAGTTCAAGACTCTTTTTTCGGGGTTTCATCACTCTTTTGAATTGAAGGCTTGTATTACCAAAATTGATTAACAAACCAATATCAAGACCGTATGCTTCCAGATAATTGATTGCTTGCGCCAAATGAACATCTTCAATCTGGACCACAGCCTTTAGTTCAACCATAATCTTCCCTTCAACAAAGAAATCCACCCGTCTATTCCCAATTTGTTCACCTTTGTAGAATATCTCCATTTCATGTTCTCTGCTGAATTCCAAACCCTGATGTTTCATTTCAATCGCTAATGCCCGCTGATAAATGACCTCCTGGAAACCATTACCAAGAATTTTGTGGACCTCCATCGCACAACCAATGATTTTACCTGTCAGTTCCGAATACCGATATTCCTCTTTAATCATAGTTCCCATTCAATCGCTCCTATCTGTCTGCACTTTGATTTCGCTGATTTTCTGATTCACTATGATTGAATCCTTCCACATTAATCATAGTCATCACTTAATCATTCCAATCCGTCCGCACTTTGATTCATCTGATTCCCCGACTAACTATGATTGAACCCTTTCCGCATTAATCATAGTCCTCATTTAATCATTATAATCATAGTTCAGACAATCATTCCAATCATAGTTCAAGACT
>JAHJGX010000164.1 GCA_018824205.1 bacterium | reverse complement strand
CTGCTTATGTAACGACGTTTGATCCCAGGGCTAACTTCGGTTTTAATCCCTTCTCCTACTGTTGTCATAATTCTCTCTTCCTTTCTGTTTAGAGTCTATTTTAACTCTAATCGTGTCCAAGAAAATTTAGGCACTCAGGGTTATTATATTCTTTGTCTTTTTTAATTTGTCCTTCTAAGTTAATTGGTTTATTATTTAAGTATCTGTGATAAGAAGTAAGTATAATGCCCGACATATTGTCTGGGTGATATACACCTTTGTCAAGGAAGTAATGTTTTAATTTGCTGTCTCGCCAAAGTCCCCAATTGTTTCTCATCCACATTCCAAAACCGAAGTGCAGTCGTGCAGTTGCAAAGTCTTCTGGAAGGTTCATAAAAGAATATTTGGAAGTGTCGTCAAAAATATTGTCAAGGTAGATGAAAGTTTCTTCAAGAGTTGTGGGCTTTCCTTTTAATTTATCCTTTGTCTGTCCAAAGGAAAGAAAAGTTGCAAGTAGAAATATTATGGTAATAGTTGTTCGCATTTTTTGCATTACCGCTAATGTTCGTTGTTTTTTCTTTTTTTGTTGTCTGCTGTCCAAATGCGAAACTGTTTATTGTCGTTATTGTTTTTCAATTGTTGATACATTATTTTTTACGCCTTTAATTAAAAGCCAAAGCATTATCGAAATTTCTCCCGGTATCACAAACAAAAGTATAAATTGATTTATAAATGCATGGTAATTGGGTATTAGCATAAATATAAAACTGTCAATCATATAAGCTATACCATTAATCATTAGTAATATCCCAAATATGCGAGGAATAAAACCTGACTTATAAACCAGTTGAGCCAGTGGTATAAGCCAAAGACCCCAGAATAATTCTAATGTCATCATTCCGTATTCGTTAATTTTAAGAAACATCATAGCCAAATCTTGTCTCTGACTAAATTCGAATGTTTTAAATATTTCCCCTTTAAAAATCATGAGTGAAGTTATATTGAATGCCTCCATGATAAAAACAGCAGGAATTTGCACAATCACTAATGCTACCATAAGTTTAGCCCTATGTTCATTAACTTGTTTTAACAACCGGTACAGAGCCAATACCAAAAACACAAAAATGATATTGCTGATAAAATCACTAATTATGCCTGTTCGAAATAAAAATTCATTGGAAAGGATATTATTGGCAACTGTAGCAGCATCGCCCTTTACAATAATTTTTGAAGATAAATAAATAATGTTATAAACACCTGTTATTATCAAAATAAGATACAATAAGCCGGCAAGTCTTGCGGTCTTTTTGAGTGAGTACATTTTATTCTCCATAGATGTAATTTTATCATTAGATTTTTATAATTTCTATTGATTTATTTTATTCGGCTGAGCCACTCCATATGGCCTTAATCCCTTGAACAGAAGCCAAAAACCCAATGTTATTTCGAAGATAGTCAAAGGCACATCGAACAAACCTATGTGAACTATCTCCCCATAGTTAGGGAAGATGAGGTAAATGAATGCACAGAACACGCACCATGCCGACGAGATCACACCGAAGGCAGCCAATGCTCTTGGTATATACCTTGACTTGAACAATAGGTAGCTGCATACAGTGGAAGCTAATCCCCAGAACGGAAGACCAACATAGTATGCGTCCCAACTGCTACTAAGATGCAGCCTCGACAGGGTTTGCAGTTGATCTGCATCGAAAACCGGGAGGTAAGAAGCCTCACCCAGAAGGCGCAATGCGTTAAATATATTGAGTGCCATAATGCCCCACATTAAAGCATATATAAGCCTAATGAATATCGTAGCCAGAGCAAGATTTTTGTTTACAGGCTTAAGTATAATGTAAAGTGATGTGGACATTACGATCAAGGTTAAAAGGTAGATTAAATCGCAGACGACATTGAGACGAAATAATGTTTCATGCGCGATTAAGTTCTTGGCAGTTTCCACTGCGTTGTTCGGGATGACGAATCTGAAGTTGACGCTGTAATTCGAAAATACCACAATCGCAATCGCAAATAGGAAAGTGAATCCCGCAACTTTGGCAGCTTTGCGTTGCGAATGGTCGATGACGCTGATTGCCATTTCAATTCCTTCTGTTTTTTTTGAATTCATATTGTTTTTTATTAGAGATTACCACGTATGACGATTTAATGACTGAATTGTTCCATTTAAGTGTTGAATTATTTTGTTTATAATGACGCATAATTGTCAAGTTACAAGAAAGCTGAAGCGGGCTACAACCCTTAATATTACTACTAAACCGGCTATTATTTTTATACATTGTTGTGCCCAGTTGTTTCCTTAATTTTTTATCGAATTCCATTGAATATTTATCTTTTTTCCAATCACCTTGTTTTTGAATTTAATAGCAGCGTACCCCAATGTGATTGCTCCAAATATTTTTTCGCTCTTATTTAAACCAATCAATTTTTTAAATTTTTTATTCCTATTTAAAATCATTTGATTGCCAACAAGATTTCTACATGCTAATCCTTTTGTTTGTCCATATAAATCAATATTATATAAGGCATATTGAGCACTTTCTAAAGATAATGGAACTCTCTTTTCTCCTATAATTAATATTATCGCCGCAGGTTTTGTCTTAAATCCATGGGCTCTTTTTTTAACCTTTTCCAATTTCGGTTTGGCTTTCAAGTATTCAAATTCACTTTTTGGCACAAATAACTTAATCAGAGTTAGTATTATCCTTGGTTTATATAACCATTTATAAATATTGACTGAAAACTTAAATATTAACGAGTCAACTTCTTTTATAATTTCTTCGTCATCAATAATAATAGCCCTAAGATTAAAATTATGGGTTGGTGCATATATCGCATAATCTGTAATCTCCTGAAGTATGGATTTTTCAATTTTTTTATCTGTGTAGTCTCTAATTGTCCGTCTTTCCATTAATAATTCTCTGACATGCTTAATATCAGGAAATAATGATTTGTCAAATTTTTCTGGTTGAAAATCATTCCATGTTAACGCTAATTGCGGACAGATGGCAATACATTGTGTACATGTACTGCAATATTTATAATCAATTGTCAAAATATCATTGTCAATATGTAAGCAGGATTCATGGCAAATCTTGGTACATAATCCACATAAATTACACTTATCAGAATCTATTTTTATCATGGTTGCAGTGTCTCTAATTCAATTGGGCACAACTCCGTTTTTACGCAACAAAATTGCGTATAATATATTATATGTCTAAATTTACTGCGCATTAACTCAAATATAAGCGGTAAAATATGAAAATAAATGTTGTACTGGATCAAATTAAAAAAGAAATGACTATCAGGAATTACAGCCATCAGACCATTAACAATTATTGCAGCGCCGTCAAACATTTTTCACAGTATATAGTGGAGGCGGAAGTTCAAAAAGTAACCGGCCCTTTTGTGAAAGAATACTTCTATTACCTCAAATCTGTCAGGAATGTGTCTTATTCAACGATTAAATTATATCTTGCGGCCATCCGGTTTTTGTATCTCAATATTTTAAAACAGGATATTGACTTTGATTTTAATCTTAGAATCAGGAAGCCGGAAACATTGCCGGTGGTGCTTTCTATTGAGGAGGTTCAGCGGCTGCTGGACTCGATTCCCAATCTGAAACACAAGACCATCATGTCGCTGATTTATGGTTGCGGCCTGCGTATTTCAGATGTCGTGAAATTAAAATGCGCCGATATTGATAAAGACAGGATGTTGGTCAGGGTCGAACAGGCGAAAGGAAGAAAAGACCGCTATGTGGTCCTGTCGGATAATTTATTGGACTTGATATGTAAATATCACAGCGCTTATAAGCCCTCTTATTATCTTTTTGAAGGTCAAAAGGCATCAAATCCCTATTCAACAACAAGTATCCAGTCACTGTTCAGAACTGCGAAGAAGAAAGCCGGGATAACAAAAAAGGCCACGGTTCATACGTTACGCCATAGTTATGCCACGCACCTGCTGGACCAGGGTACAGATATTCGCTATATCCAGGAACTGCTGGGTCATAAGAACCTGGCAACGACTCAAATCTATACCCACATAAGCACTTTTAATATCAACAAGGTAAAAAGCCCGGCCGGATTTTTAAAATTG
Source organism: bacterium (assembly GCA_018824205.1). GTDB lineage: Bacteria > Fidelibacterota > UBA2242 > UBA2242 > UBA2242 > B118-G9. Next base: position 28,322 of record JAHJGX010000164.1, on the reverse strand, counting down.
CAATAACTGTTTTTAAAAGCTAAAACACATTCCTTTTAATGTGACAATAAGGCATTTTGCCATTGGACTGATAGTAATCCTGATGATAATCCTCAGCTTTCCAGAATGTCGATGCCGGTTCCAGTTTTGTCGCAACTTTATAACCTTATCCTGCAGAATTTTAATCAATTTCTCAGCAACTTTTTGCTGTTCCTCATTGGCATAAAATATATAGGAAAGATACTGCACTCCGATATCCGTCCCTTGACCGTTTGTCTGTGTAAAATCGTGGGTTTCAAAGTAGAGTTTAACCAGTGCTTCATAGCTGGATTTAGCGGGGTCGTAAATTACTTCTACGGCTTCTTTATGACCGGTGCAGCCGCTGCTGACCTGTTTATAAGACGGAGAATTCTTATGACCGCCGGTATATCCAACGGTTGTTGATTTAACCCCAGGGGCTTTTTGAAAATAGTATTCTGTTCCCCAAAAACAACCGGAATCGAAAATCGCCTTTTCAGTTACCGGCTCTGCCTCTTTTGGAATAAAATTCAGTGAAACCGAGTTGATGCAATGGCGGATATTTTTATCTGTAAATCTTTCACCGCTAAAGACATGACCCAGATGTCCGTTGCAGTTTGCACAGACAATTTCCGTCCGCAATCCGTTGGCATCGGAAATTCGTTTGACAGCGCCGGGAATTTCGTCTTCAAAACTTGGCCAGCCGCAGTGCGAATCGAACTTGTCTGCGGAGCGATAGAGTGGCGCGTTGCACTGTTTACAGGTATAGGTTCCGTCCTCTTTATGATTATCATATTCCCCGGACCAGGGTCTTTCGGTTGCTTTAAAAAGAATTACTTTTTGTTCGAAGGGGGTAAGTTTGTTGTACTCCATGACTTCCTGCGCCTGTATAATTGTTAAAATTGGGTAAATGAATATAACTAAATATTTTCGTATATCGTATCCTTTTATCTTCATTATTATTTTAGATACGCCTGAAGTGGACAGGATACAAATTATAGGATTTGAGAATCAGGAAATTGATTTGCTGAAGCGTGAAAAACCGTCGAAGGTGTTCCATAAGAACTGACGCTGGTTTCCGGAGAGATCCAGATCATGAATGGGATTACCGGAAATGAGTTCTTCCCTGGCAGCAGCACTGTTAAAACGGGTTGTATCAAAGGAAAGCCACTGATTATCGCGGTTAACGTAGCGGTGATTATTATGGATAAATGCAAACTGATCATGCTGATATTGAGGAAGCGTTTTCCCCCCCAAATCATACCAGAAACTTTGAATGCATGGGGGATTGTCGAAATAGTTATTTACCGGGGTACTACCAATCGGTGTCATGGCGGACTGGATGATATAATCATAAAGCCGTTGGGTCGAAACAGGTATGTCAAACTCGATTCCTATGTGTTGATCCGGTGTGCTGATAAATAACGGCACCCGATTACCAGCTTCAGTGACATTGCCGAAATGATACCACCAGTTCTCGTCACCGAAATTATCACCGTGATCGGACAGAAAAATAAACAGGGTTTCCGGGAAATTATCGGAAAGATATTGGGCGAATTCATCAATCCGGGGAGCAATTCTTCCCCAGGCAATCTGCTGGCGTTTTCGTAATGTCTGTAGCATGGCTGGCGGGATAAACCGCTTGCCGCTGCTGAGCCAGGTCTGATTAACCAGGTGAAACAGGCTGTTGATTTCCATTAGTTTACCGAAAGTATTTCGGGAAAGGGCTTTAAACTTGGGGGATATATGATAGGGAAAATGTGTTTCCATCAGATTAACGAATAAAAAGGTCTTCCGGTTTTTTAATGAATTCTGGGTCAGAATCTCTTTTGCCCGGCTTAACTGCATATTGTAGAAACTGTAAAACCACGCCTGTCCAGCCTTAATATCTTCGGACATTTTCCCACCGATAAAGTCACCCTGCAGCACTTTTTTCCGCATTCGTCTTTTACTCATCAGCAGAACGAAATTCAACAGCGGAATACTGCTGGAATTGAACCATTGCCAGGCTTTTTCTGTTCGCTGAAACCCACGATCAAGGCTGAAAATGTGTGTCGTGACTGTATTTGCAGTTATTTGAACGGTATTATAGCCAAGTGTTGCCAGTTTTTCGGCTAAGGTTGGTCGATCTTTACGAAATTCTTTACGGGTCCGGGTTGTGGCTTTATGTTCATGAGGTAAAAAGCCTGTGAATATCGAAGCGGTTGCAGGCAATGTCCAGCAACCGGCAGAGTACGCCTGGTGAAAATTGTAGGAACGGTTCATTAAAAATGGCAGGGTTTTTCGGCTGGTTCCCCAGACGGTATCATACCGCAAACTGTCGGCGACTAAGAGAACAATATTTTGGAAGTGATTCAAATTCCGGACCTGTTTTGTTTCAAAATTTCAATTTAAACCTTACACCGATTATTAAGCTAATGGAACATCGGTAAAAGGTAAAGTAAAATTATTGTAAACATCAGCGATTGAAATTTGTAAAAAATGTTTGTGCAATTAACCCGGCGATCGGTGGAAAAAAGAAGGTCGAAAACAGTCGGATAAGTGTAAATTTCCAGCCAAGAATTCCAATTTCCATTGGCAATCGGGCAACTGCCCACAGCGACCAGCTGGTTAAAAAAGCGACCATTGTCCCAACCCCGGCCCCGGATTTCAGCAAGCCTGCAATAATCGGTAAACTGACATAAGGGCCCCCGGGAGTAATTCCTCCCGCGATTGTACCAATCAGAATGCCTCGAATACCGGATTCCGCTCCGACCCACCTGTTCAACAGATCCTGCGGCAGTAAAACCTGAATCATTCCGGCTATTATAAAAGCGAAAATTAACAACGGCAGAACCTGGTATGTCATTTTCAGTGCGGATTGCAGACCAATGATATAAGCATTACCTTCTTTATTAATTCCAATAATAACCAGAATAACGGCGATACAGGCCATTATAATAGTGGGAATCAGCATCTGGTTTCCTTTCTGCTTGGTTTGATGGGGTTGTGGGAGGTACACTTTTTCGGAATCCATTTATTTGTCGATTGTGATATTTAATGGTGGCGACTGATTCTCTTTGTCTTTGCCCATATAGAGTGTCAAATGGGGATATGGAATTTCAATTCCTTTTTCATCAAACTGAATCTTGAGGCGTCGTTTGAATTCTCGTCCAATCCGCCACTGCTTGATTGGTTTCGTGGTTGTTCGGGCCTTTATTACGACGGCAGAATCACCAAATTTATCCAATCCCATGATTTCCAAAGGTTCCAGGATATCATCTTTAAAATTGGGATCTTCGCGAATTTCCGCATCGACCTGCCGCATGATATCCATAACCTCGTCCACATTTTCACGGTAGGCCACACCAATTTCGAAGACATAGCGTGAATAGCCCTTGGTCATATTAGTAACTACCGTGATTTCGCCATTTGGGATGTAGTGCACATTACCGGAGAGATCCCGCAGGGTTACCATGCGTAAATTCAAACCTTCAACCGAACCGGATTTTCCGGCGATTTCGACAACGTCCCCGATTCTGACCTGGTCAGCCAGCAGAATAAAAAACCCACTGATGATATCTTTGACCAGGCTTTGGGCGCCAAAACCAACGGCTAATCCGAGAATTCCGGCAGCGGCGATAATCGGTCCGATTTCGATTTTTAATTCGCTTAAAATGGTAATAATAGCAATAGTGATGATGATTAATTGAAAAATAAACTGAAAAACCGATGTCAGCGTTTTACGACGTTTTATCTGTTCTTCATCTTTGAAAGGTAACGACTTGAAAATCCGCGGGGTCAACACCTTAGCGATAAACAGAGCGATGATCGTCAGGACCAGAATAAAAAGCATTCGAATTCCATGATCCATTGCCCATTCGAGAATTATTTTCAGCATTTCTTCCAATTTTATCATTATGTTCCCCGTGAATTACATATTTTTACACAGAGAATGATACACAATCTGAGTGATTTATGCAAATGCTGATAATAGAGATTCGGAATAATCAGCTGCCGCTGATAGTCATCTCTTTTATTTTAAATGTCGGTGCTGCAATACTCCCGCGGAATTCCAGGTCATTACCGATCATGGTTATGTTTTTCAGCATGTCCAGCATATTGCCGGCCACGGTAAATTCCTGAACAGGGTAGGTCAGTTTACCGTTTTCAATCCAGATGCCTGTCGCGCCGCGGGAATAATCACCGGTTACATAATTTATGCCGACCCAGTCCACGCTGGTCAGGTAGAGTCCGTTTTTAACGGAAGCAATGATCTCCTCCGGTGGGATCGTCCCGTTCTGCATGTAGAAATTCGATGTGCCTGAGGATGGGTTCGATGTAACCCCGCGGGTTGCCGAACCGGTCGGCTCAAAACCCAGTTTCCGGGCGGAATAGCAGTCGCAAAGATAGGTTTTTAAAACACCTTTGCCGATGACAATATTTTTCCGGCTGGGGAGGCCTTCATCATCAAAGCGGCGCGAACCTAATCCGTATTTCAACAGACCGTCATCAATAATTGTCATATTCTTGACAGCAATAGGCTCGTTTAATTTATCAACCAGAAAAGAATTCTTATTGTAAATGGAATCACCGACGACGGTTTGAGAAATGATTCTTAAAAAATCCCGGGCAACAACCGGATCAAATACGACCGGGACTTTCTGGGTTTTAGGTTTTCTGCCACCGAGTTTGCGGAGTGTTCGATGGGCGGCTATAGAGGCTATCTTCTCGATGGAATCCAATCGATCAAGATAGCGGCTTGCAGATGACCAGTAATCGGTCTGTTTGACGCCATCCTTTTCAGCCAAAAGGGAAAGGCTCAGGTTCACCGATGTGTAATCTTCCTCGCCGTAAAATCCCTCAGAGTTGGCCAGGACGACATGGGCTGCTGAGTCATTCCAGCCGGCTCCGTCGGAATTTGTAATCAACGGATCTTTATCCATGCCGGTTTTTTCCATATCCTTCAGTATCCGGATTTTCTTATCGGTACTGACCGAAGCGATATTCTGATCAAATTGAGGTAAATTAACATTAGCAATACCCAACAAATTCTTTTCAGGGAGACCGCTGTATTCATCGAAGCCGGTGACAGTTGCAATTTCAACAGTCTTCTTGACCAGTTTTCGAAGCGATTCTTCCCGGAAGTCACTGGTGTAGGTCAGCGCTTTTCGCTGGTTTTTAAATACACGGATTCCCAGAGATTTCGGGTTTGATTGCTTTAACTCTTCAATTTCGCCCAATCGTACAGTTATGTTGGCATTAATGCTGTTGACGATGATGACGTCAACCTGATCAGCGCCATTATTTCGGGCTTCTTTGATAATATATTCGGAAATTGCTTTATAATTACTCATCATATTCCTCTATGATTGTGTTCCACCAACGGTAACTTCTTTTACTTTCACGGTTGGAATGCCTAAGGTCACCTGTACACTCTGCCCGGATTTTCCGCAGACCCAGCCGCCGGTTGACATCTTTAAATCATTTCCGACCATCGTCACATTCCGCATAACTTCAGGGCCGTTTCCAATCAGGGTCACATCTTTCAGCGGGGCGGTGAGTTTTCCATCTTCAATCAGGTAGGCTTCATAAACGCCAAAAGTAAAATCACCTTTTGTGATATCAACCTGTCCACCGCCAAAACGCTTGGCGAAGACACCATATTTTACGGACTGGATAATCTCTTCAGGATCGTAATCACCGCCGGTCATATAGGTATTGGTCATACGAGGGATTGGTGGATGTTTGTAGGATTGCCGGCGTCCGTTTCCCGTAGGCGCTGCTTTCATCGCTTTGGCGGAAATCGTATCGTGCATATAACCGCGCAGAATTCCGTTTTCGATCAAAACCGATTCCATCGGTAAATTGCCTTCGTCGTCAATGTTGATGGAACCCCGCAGGTTGGGAATTATTCCGGAATCAATAATCGTGCATTGTTCCGAGGCAACTTTTTCACCGATTCGGTTGGCATAGTTGGATAAATCTTTGCGGTTGAAATCGGCTTCGAGACCGTGACCGACTGCTTCATGAAGAAGGACACCGCTTTCCGCAGGGCCAAGTACAACAAGCTGTGGTCCTGCCGGCGCCGGTTTTGCATTGAGGTTTGTGAGCGCAATCTGGGCGGCTTCCCGGCCGATTTCTTCGGGCCGGTTTCCGGGTTTTGTATAAAAATTCAGACCGTCCCGGCCACCGCCGGCGGAATAACCGCTTTGCCGTTTATTGCCATCTTCAGCGAGAGTTCTGGTCCGAACCATCACCATGGGCTGAACATCGGTAAAGAACTTTCCGGTAGAATCCATGTACATGATCTGTTTCATCTCATCGGCAATAGTGACATTGACTTTTGTTATTTTAGAATCAAATCTGCGGGCGGCCTGGTCAATGGATTGCAGCAGTTGGATTTTATTGGCAAGATCACAATCAACAGCCAGATATTTTGTAGAATACAAGTCCAACTTTCTGGTCCGGCCCAGATCAGCAATTCTCGCTGATCCGTTGTTGTTGACAATAAAACTGGCGGCTCTGGCGGTGTCTTTCATTTTCTCGAAATCCAGATCATCGGTATGAGCATAACCGATCTGTTCGCCGATAACGGCACGAATACCCAGCCCCATGGAAATACCATGACTGACGTCTTTGATTATTTCATCTTCCAGTTTCAGCGATGAACTGATCTGATACTCAAAAAAGAGATCTGCCCGTTCGGCACCATGGGACAGGGCCACCGACAGCAGCTCTTTCATTTTTTCTTTTGTGATTCCGAATAACGCTTCCATATTTTCAACCGATCCCTGTGCTAATTGCGATTGGCAGGCTTGCCACCAACCCGGCAGCAACGTGACTGCGGCACCGATCGCCGCACTGGTTTTAATAAAATCGCGCCTTTTCAATGAAGCCTCCTCATGTATTGATCTAAAGATAAAAAGATTCAGGATAAATGCCACAAAGTAATAACCGTTGACTAAACATTTACAACCGAATGATTTCAAGAAAGTTGCCACGTTACGATGCATATGTTCTGCTTATCTCTTCTTCACGGGTGAGTGACGGACCGAAGGGAAAAGGCCGCTGGCCTGGTGGCAGATGTCCACAGCACTTGATTTTAGTAGTAATTGAAACTGTCAAAATTTTAAATCTGCAATTATTAATCAGAAATATGGAGTGTTAATTTTTCCAGACGGATTCATTTATGACGACGGAAATCCAGCAGACCCCCAATGATGGTCAATGGGTGCGGTGGACAGCCGGGGATATAGAGATCAACCGGAACTTCATCCAAAAAGGATCGATCCAGTTGGGCAGAATCAGCAAATATACCGCCGCTGATGGCGCAGGTACCAACGGCAACGACAATTCGTGGTTCGGATATGCTCAGATAAGCATCTTTCAAAGCGGGCGCCATGTTGCGGGAAATCGGTCCGGTAATCACAATCCCGTCTGCATGACGTGGTGAGGCGACAAACTCGATCCCGAACCGCCCCATATCGAAATTGACATTATTGGCGGCGTTTAACTCCATCTCGCAGCCATTGCAGCCGGCGGCAGAGACCTGGCGTAATTTCAAGGAACGCCCAAACAGGCGATGAATTTCACGACGGGATTGAATTGCGGTTTCGCGAAAGGACTCCGGTGTCTGCCCGGATTGGATGATCAAGTCATTGCGGTCGGTGGAGGCAAGGCTATGAGCAGAGCTGAACTGAATTGCACCGGTTCCACATCCACGCTCGCACTCCCCGCAGAAGGTACAGCGCCCCAGGTCGATTCGCAGCGGTTCTGTTGCAATCGCTCCGGTTGGACAAACAGCCGTACAAGCAAGGCAAGATAAATCACATTTTTCACCATCCAACCTGGGAAATCCGCGAAAAGGCGCTTTTACGGTTGCGGTACGGATATCCCGGATAGCCTGGTAACCGTGTTGTTTTCTGAGTTTGATCGAATCGAACATAATTACACCTTAAACTGGATTAGAGGTCAAAACCGCAATAGGACAGGTTAAAACTTTTGTTGCAGACCGGGAAGTCCGAAATTCCGTTTCCACGCACCGCCAACGCCAGCCCGAACCAGTTATGAAAAGACGGATCTTTGATCTTGTAGCGTTTTAGGCGACCGTCCTTATCCGTAATGACCGTATGCACAATCTCGCCGCGCCAGCCTTCAGCCATCGAGATGACAAACAGATGCGGTTTCAGTTTGTGCAGTTCCTTTTTCAGTTCGCCTTTGGGCAAATGGGCGAGTTGTTCACGAATTATGCGGATCGACTGCATGATCTCGATATAACGGATGTATGCCCGTGCGAAGACATCTCCTGAAGTCAGCGTCATCTTATGAACCGGAAAATGGATATAGCCGCCAAACGGGTGATCAGAGCGTACATCGAGTGCTAATCCTGATGCACGTGCAGCTGGTCCCACCATACCAATCTGTTGCGCGGTTTCGAAACTTACTACGCCGGTCTTTTCAAAGCGGGACAGTACCGATGACGATGCAAACATGACCTCCGCTGCGAGTTCGATGCGGTTCTCAATATCGTCAATTATCGTGCGAATATTACCTTGTATCTCTTCGGAGATATCGAAATTAACACCGCCCGGGGTCATTAAGCCACGCCCGAAGCGGCTGCCGCAAAGCGCCAGGGTCGTATTGATGATTGATGTCCGTAAAGCGCCGAATACTGCACTGCCGGTAAGATAAGCCACATCGGTCGCCAGTGCCGACAGATCGCCGAGATGAATTCCGATACGTTCCAGTTCCAGGGCAATGGTTCGAATAATCATCGCCCGGCGGCTAACCGTAATTCCGCTGAGGGCTTCGACAGCGCGGGCATACGTACCGGAATGCCCGATTACCGTATCGCCGGCGATAGATTCAGCCAGACCTAGCAGATGCTGTTGTTTATCCTGGTGTTCTAAAAACAGTTTTTCAATACCGCGGTGCTGAAACCCGAGTTGGATTTCGAGATGGTGTACCTCTTCGCCCACACAGGCAAAACGGAAATGTCCGGGCTCGATAATTCCGGCATGAATGGGTCCCACTCCGACTTCATGCACCTCTTCGCCATCCATACTGAAAAACGGATAGGGAATCTCAGCTTTGGAAATTTCGGCGATTCCTTTACGCACCGGTTTTAGCCATGGGTGACCAACCGGAGTAATACTGAACTGTTCGAAAATTTCCCTCTCAAAAAGGTGAAAAGCCGGTAGATAATTGGTAAAGGAAGGGTACTCCCGACGATCTTTCAGATGAGTTGAGGCAACATACAGGTAGGAATGCTCATCATCAGCCAGAACGGTATAAAGTACGATGCCGTCCGTTTCCGCATCGCCGAAAAACTGGACCAGCCGCTTACCTTGTTTACAAGCTTTGAGCAGCTGTTCACGGAATGTGTTTAATGGAAGTCGCGGTATATCATGGACTTGGATTGCTTGTAAATTTTTAGTGATTGCCCAGTTCATAGCCAAATCTCCGCTTAATGTAAAAATCCGGCAGCGCCGACCAGCAGCATCTGCACGCTTTCGGGAATGTTCAAGCCGATGACCAGCAAAATCAGCAGTAAGACGATTTGCGGAATGTAGGCTAACGGGTGCAGGCGCACGTTATTTTCAGAAGAGATTGGCAAGTCCCCGAAGCTCATCCTGAATACTGCTCCACCCATACCGAAGACAATCACGGCAATCAGCAGAAAAAAGGGCGCCGCCAGCCAGCCCGATCCGTTTTCAAAGAACGCCTTAATCAATAAAAATTTGCTCAAAAACGCCGGAAATGGCGGAATGCCGATAATGGCGATCAGCGAGATCATCCAGATCCAGCCGCTGCGCGGGTCCTTTTCGAGTAAACCGTGGACGTCATCGATCCGTTTGCTGCCGAAGAGCTGCAGTATATTGCCCGAAGTCAAAAACAGGGCTGATTTCGTCAACGAGTGAGCGACGCTGTGCAGCATAGCGGCGTATATACCGGTTTTACCGAGCGCGATGCCGATGAAGAGCAGTCCCATGTTTTCAATTGAGGAGTAAGCCAGCATCCGTTTGTAATTCACAGTGCGCAGCAGAAAGGCGGCGCTGACCAGCAAAGATAAAAACCCGGTTGCCATGAATAAAAAATTGGAAAAAGCTTGCAGGTCGGCGCGGATCATGATCTCCTGCACGCGCAGCAATCCTAAAAAAGTCGTGTTCAGCAGAGTGCCGGATAAAAGGGCTGAAACCGGTGAGGGTGCTTCCGAATGCGCATCGGGTAACCAGGCGTGAATCGGCGCAATCCCGATTTTAGTACCGAAACCGACCAGGATAAATGCAAAAGCAAGTTTGAGCCAGAACGGATTGATCTGCCCCGCCCGATTGTATAAATCCGCGAAGAACAACGAGCCGATCTCTTTACTGCCGATCGTTAGGATGACGATTCCTACGAATGCCAGGGCAATTCCGATCGAGCAGATGAAGATATATTTCCAGGCAGCTTCAAGAGAAGATTTTTTGCCTTCGAAATAGATCAGCACGGCACTGGTCAACGTCGTCGCTTCGACTAAAACCCACAGTAACGCCAGGTGCGCAGCCAGGATGACGCCGGTCATGGCTCCGACGAAAAGCAGCATCGCCGCTACATAGATTGCTTCGCGTCGGGAATCCGGCTTATATTCATTAAAATAGTAGAGACTGTAAAGCGCCGCCGCTGCAAAGACGATTGTCATGATCGACAAAAACAGCAACCCGATTGTATCTATTATAAAATACCCGTCCAGCCAGATCGGCAATCCCGGATTCGATCGATCGAACCAGAGTACGATTACAATCGTAACATAGACAACGGCTGTTCCTACCAGCGCCAAACGGTTAATCCAATGTTGGCGCAACAGAACTACCACCAAGCTAACAATGACCGGAACCAGGAAAAGCAGGAGCAGCATCGTTAATCCTTCAACTCGGTTAGAACGTCGATATGACTGCCGTCGTACATCACCTGGATCATATTGAAAAATATCGCCAACAGGTAAATACCGACAAACAAGTCCAGCAGCATACCCAGGTTCACCAGCATCGGCATCTCATGCGCCACTGAGAGCGACAGCAGGAAGATACTATTCTCAAGCATCATGTAACCAAGAATATGCGTGATAATGCGTTTCCGGTTAATAATCAGGACCAAACTGGCGATGATCCAGGCAATCGAAATCCCGAAAAAGAGCGGCTCGGCAACTGTCCCTGTAAGCGATGCCCAGAACGCTGCGATGAATCCGAAAACCAGGATCGCTGTAGCAATCAGCATCGAATAAAACTGGGGGATGTAAGGCTCAACCTCGTGACTGATTTCATTGCGTCGGATGACACGCAGCAGGAAGGTCGGAATAACAATCGTTTTTATTATAAGCGTCTCCAGGACCAGAAAGGCGATATTCAGCCACTGGATCTCGCCGATATTGAGCAAAACCAGTAAAAATAGCAGTAAACCCTGCAGCGCCAAAACTTTGATATAGGCGTCGATGCGGTTTGCGGCAAAGACGTACAGCATTGTCGTCCCGAACAGCACAATCAGAATCTCGGACATTAAAAACCTCCGTACATGAAGAAGAGCACGACGACAAAAGCAGCCAGTGAAAGCGCCGTCATCAGGAAAATAAACTGCGGCACGTGCGACATCCGCAGGCGCGCCATCCAGGACTCGATGAAGCCGATGGTAATCGCAATAACAGCCAGCAGAGCGAGATAAAGAGTCAGGCTGAGTGCGGCTCCCAGACTGTACGGGATGATAATATTTGCTAATAATGTCCCGATCAGCACCATTTTTAAAGCGGATGCATACTGGATAAAAGCCAGATCAGGACCGGAATAATCGAGAGCCATGACCTCGTGGATCATGGTCAGTTCAAGGTGTGTATTCGGATCGTCCACCGGGACGCGCGAGCCCTCAACCAGAAGCATTATGAACAGCGAAACCGTGCACAGGATTTTAACTAAAATGCTAAAACCGTCGCTGCTGTCAATGGAGGCAAAAATGGATTCGAAGGAATTCTGTCCGCTGATTAAAACCAGCGATCCCAGCAGAATGAAGAAAGCCGGCTCGACAATTGTGGCAAACGTCACCTCGCGGCTGGCACCCATGCCTTCGAAACTGCTGCCGGTGTCCAATGCGGCAATAATCATGAAAAAGCGAGCCAACCCCAGGGCGTAAGCGAAAAGGACAAAGTCAGCGGGGAAATGCAGCAGCGAATCACCACCGGGTAGAGGCAGAATCAGGGCTGCCAGAAAAACGGCGGCTAATTGCAGTGACGGACTGAGACGGAAAATAAACGTCGTCGTCTTGCTGATAACTTCACCCTTTCTCAGCAGTTTGAAGAAATCGTAGAACGGCTGTAAAAGCGGTGCCCCTCTTCGTCCAGCCCAAACGGCTTTCGTGCGGTTAATCAGACCGATAAACAGAAATGGTACGATCAGAATTATTAAAAATTGTACAGCGATCATTTTTTTAGCGCATTCCTATGATCCAGATCAGCAAAACGACCAGAAAAACCAGTCCGTAGAGAATATACTGCTGGGTGCGACCGGACTGAATCCAGTTGAAAAGTTTCAGGAATCCCAGCACAAACCGAATCATGGGTGTTATTAAGTACAGATCGATAAGGTCCTCACTGTGGCTTGTGAAGCGTGCTTTTAACGGAAACAACGTTTTCGGAGAGTCCAGTTCCTCATGCTTAGGGATTATTCCTGATACGAGCCCTGTAAACGGAGATGCAAATGAACTGCCGGTGTACTGAGCCCGGGGAATCTCTGCCTGGTAGCCGCAATCCCACGTTTTAAAGACAGCTACCGGCTTGTTTCGCAAAAGTATCCTGCGCAATGCCAAAAAGCCGAAGATTAATACCACAAAAATTGCCAGTACTCCGCTGATCTGACTAAAAACCAGGCGAATCTCAGTCCACTCCGCAACTGTATGACCGGGCACAAACTGGCTGACAATCCGCGACATCAGCGGGACCACCAAACCAGCCGCCAGCCCGATAATCAGGATTACACCGGCAAGCAGAATCATCGGAAATAGCATCGCCGGTTGATCGTCTCTGATATTCTCAGGATAAGCTGTGCGCGGCGTTCCCAGGAAGCAGATACCAAAGACTTTAGTAAAACAGAGTACCGCCATGATACCAATAAATGCGAGTCCAGCCAGGCTCACCAGGGATGCTACATTCAGTGAAAGGTTTGTGACCCCAAATCCCCGGATCATACCGAGGTAGATCGCGAATTCGCTGATGAATCCGCTGAATAATGGTAATCCGCTGATCGCCAGCGATCCGACCAGAAACAAAACCGCAGTAACCGGCAGGTAATGCATCAGTCCGCCCATTTTTTCGATCTGGCGGGTGTGGGTTTTCGAATAGATAATCCCGGCACCATAAAACAGCAGACTTTTAAAGGTAAAATGGTTAAAGACATGCAGCAGCCCTCCCAGAAATCCCAGGAGCGCGATCGTATTTTGATGATAGGCTAATCCGAGCATGCCGATTCCAATACCGATTCCGATTATGCCGATATTTTCGATGCTGTGATAAGCGAGCAATTTTTTAAGGTCATGCTGGGCGATGGCGTTCATAACTCCGAAAATCCCGGATACGAGTGCAATCCCAAGAACGGTATAGCTTGCCGCCACATCGGGAGTGCCCCACAGCAGAAGCAGGCGCAAAATGCCATAGATTCCCGTTTTGATCATGACGCCCGACATCAGGGCGGAAACACCGGTCGGAGCAGCCGGATGCGCGCGCGGGAGCCAGCTATGCATGGGCACCAATCCGGCTTTCGTCCCAAAGCCGATCAGAAACAGCAGGAATATCCAATAAGATCCGCTTGTTTGAAATACCTGGCGAAATGTGACAAAATCCATGCTGCCGCTACGAGTCACCATCCAGGCAAATGCCGCAATCAGAAAAGCCGCACCAATTTGCATGGCGATCAGGTAATACAAGCCGGCTTTGCGTACCTCCTCCTTGCCGTTTTCAAAACTAACGAGGAAGAACGACGCGATCGACATCATTTCCCACATAACCAGAAAGAAGAGTGCGTTTTGAGCCGTGACGACCAGCAGCATGGCGGAGATAAGCAATCCCATAAAAATATAGTAAGCTGACAGAGTGTAGCGGCTGTTTTCGTAGATTTTCATGTAGCCGATTGAGTAGATCGCCGCCAGGAGACCACCGCAGCTGATGATGAGAACAAAGAAAGCCGCCAGGGGATCCAGAACCAATCGTACAGTGCCAATCGGATCGGATAGTTGAAAAAGCAGCGAAAGTGATTCACCACCAGCTAGTACCAGGATCGCCGGAGTTAACAGGAAAAATTGAGCGATTAATGCTGCAATCGAAAAGACATATCCTTTCGATTTGGGAGAAGTGAAAATGGTCAGGAAGGCGCCAATCGGCAGCAGAACAATGCCGATCAGAAATAGTTTCATTCAGTCTCCACCCGATTGCCCTGCCAGGTCAGTTCTTTTTCGCGAATAAATTCGATAATCTCTGCCTCGGCAGCGCGTCTTCTGAGCAGTTTGAGAAACTCTTCCATCTGGCATAAATAGGAGATTTTTGATAACACTTCGAGATGTCGGCGCGGACTGTAAGTCAATAACACAAAGAGTGTATCGACTGGATTCCCGTCGAGTGCGCGGTAATCCACGGGATTCTGCAGGAAGCAGATCGAGACACTGGCATCTTCAATGTTGGTGATGATCGGATGGCGCGGATGCGGAATGGCAATTCCATGCCCGATCGCCGTGGACATCATGCTTTCCCGGTTGAGCAATGCAGAAAGGATATCCTCTCTGGATACGCTCGATGGTGTTGGAATTGTATTGATAGCATTGTGCAGAACTTTGGCGACGGTGTCACCCGGAATATCATAATGAATACCACCGTTCTGCAGCAAACTAGTGAAATTCGTCAGACGTTTCGCGATATTCAAATCGATCAGACGCGAAGCCAGTTCGATCTTGCCTTCCAGTATCCATTCGTTGATTTCAGCCCGGTTAAAGCGATACTGGTGGTTGATCCGGTAACAGGGAATCTTCTTGTCTCTGATCCAGCGGTAAACCGTTTTTTCCGAAACTTGCAATAATTCTACAATGTCTTTGATCTTCAATTCCATATGCTCACCTTAAAAAACGCGCAAATGTAATACAATTTCCAGCGATGTCCAATAATATTCTTAATATTCCTTTTATTTATCATTATGTCCATTAATGTCCTATTCTTACAGTTCAATTTGTATGACCGGATTCGCTATTCGATTACGCTTGAGTTTGAAATGTATATCTTAAGATCGGCGCCCTAATCTGATCCGACCTCTCATCCGGCATTTGCCCGATTTCGAGATGATGAATACAGGGGAGCTTGAATAAATTGACATCATTCAATCTGAATTGTATTTTACAACAAACACGTTGAAGGAGGAAACATGCAGGCAAACATCAGCAAAAAGGATCTCGAAAAATGGGCGGATTACCTGTTGGATCATTCTCTGGAAGGAATCACACCTGATGATGTTGTGATGGTCAAAGGCGAACATATTACATGGCCGCTGATGTCGGTTCTGCAGGATAAAATCTTTGCCGCGGGTGCAATCGCCGATATCTGCCTGGTGCCGCCGGACAACAACCGCGGACAGGTCTGGGGCGCGTCAATTACGAAACATGGTAAAATCGAGCAGATCCAACGGGTGCCCGATTGGCATCACGAACGCTATGAAGCCATGACAAAATACATTGAAATTCTGGGTTCCGAATCGCCGGAGCTGTTTGCGAACCTGCCGGATATGCCATCTCAAGCGCTATCAAGAGCCGATATGCCCTTTAAACAAATCCGGTTGAGTAAACCATGGGTATTAACGCTGTTTCCCACCCAGGCTTTTGCCGATCTGGAAGGTATGAGTCTCGATAAATACAGTAAAATTGTGGTAGAAACATCCCTGACCGATCCAAAAAAACTCGACAATATTGAAGAACCGATTGCTCAATTAATGGGAAAATGTGGCACGATCCGCATTGAAACAGAACACCCGAAAACCGGTAAACTGCTGACATTAACGATGAATATCAAAGATCGTTTTCCGATCAAATGTGTCGGCGAACGCAATTTTCCCGATGGCGAAGTCTATACCAGCCCCGATGCGAATTCCGTGGAAGGGGAGATTTTCGTCGATCTGCCGGTGTATTACAGCGGTGTCACGATTCAGGGGATTTACCTGAAACTGGAAAAGGGACGGATTATTGATTACAGCGCAGAAAAGGCGTTTGATGCCTTGAAGAATATTATCGAAACCGATGACGGGTCCCATCGAATCGGCGAAGTCGCCCTGGGGATGAACCAGGGACTGACGGTTGCGCTGAAACACCCGCTGTTTGTGGAGAAGGTTGGCGGAACTCTGCACATCGCTATCGGTGAAAGTTATCCGAATTGCTATATTGATAATCCCGATGCTGAGGGAGCGAAGGAACAGTTGGCGGAATTTATAAAAGCCGGGATCATGAATGAATCCGCCCAGCATGTGGATATTGTGGTGGATTTCAGAAAAGGCGGCGCCGGTCGCCACGTCTTTCTGGGTGATCAGAAAATTATCTCAGAGGACAACATCTGGAAAATCAAGTATCCGGATTGAATCGTAGAGGGAATTCATGAATTGCCTGATTGAATTGTGCGATAAAAAGAATAACCCCGGGATTCATCCCGGGGAATAAAAACCACTCACAATCTCAACAACCACTTAAGTGGTTTCCTGGTTTAGTTATATTACAGAATCCCCGTGTTGAAACAAGGGGTTAGCATTAGATATATTCCGGAGCCGGAGCCCCGGAACGAGATAATAGTCTGCAGGTCGTAGCTGTATAAATCAAGTATGGATGGGATAAAAACTGCAATTTCAGTTCGTAATTTTTAAAATAAACCGTAAATTTCAGCCCAACATAATTGTGATTACCCTGTAACATGTTTGAATCGGTGAAATAGATGGAAAAATTACAAGCAAAACTCGTTTTAGAAGACGGAACAGTATTCGAGGGAGGGTCCTTTGGCGCCGATATGTCGGCGGCCGGTGAGGTCGTATTTAATACCGGGATGGTCGGTTATCCCGAGAGCCTGACCGATCCGTCATATTACGGACAGTTACTCGTTTTGACCTATCCGCTGATTGGAAATTACGGTATTCCTGAGAATGATTTCTCGGTGAACTCAGATTATTTTGAGTCGGAGCGTATCCAGGTGACCGGGCTTGTGGTTTCCGAAAAATCGACAAAATACAGTCACTGGCAGGCGGTGCAGAGTTTGTCGGACTGGCTGAAATCGGCGAAGGTTCCGGCCATCAGCGGCATCGATACCCGCCGCCTGACCCGGATATTGCGTGAAAAGGGCAGTATGCTCGGTAAAATCCTTATCGATCAGGATATTGAGTTTTACGACCCAAACCATGAAAATATTGTGAAAAGAGTTAGCCCAACTGAAGTTACGACATCAGGCAAAGGGACAAAAAGAGTTGCGCTTCTGGACTGCGGCTGCAAACTGAGCATTATCCGGCTTCTGTTGCGCCGCAATGTTGAAGTCCTGCGCCTGCCCTGGGATACGGATATCAGTCAATATAAATTCGATGGACTACTGATCTCCAATGGACCCGGAAATCCCAAAGAGTGTTTACAGCCGATTGAAAGCGCCCGGTACGCTATTTCTAATGACATCCCCACATTTGGTATCTGCCTGGGGAACCAGATCATCGCCCTGGCTGCCGGCGCCGATACATATAAATTGAAGTACGGTCATCGCGGACAGAACCAGCCGGTCATGGAGCAGGGAACGAAGCGCTGCATCATCACCTCGCAGAATCACGGGTTCGCTGTAAATGATGACACGATTCCCGCCGGTTGGTCGCCCTGGTTCCGCAATCTGAACGATGGGACCAACGAAGGCATCATCCACGAGTCCGGCCGATTCATGAGTGTACAGTTTCACCCCGAAGCCGCGCCGGGGCCGGAGGATGCGGATTTTATTTTTGATAAATTTATTGGTATGCTAAAATGAGATATTCACCGCAGAGTGCGCGGAGAACGCAGAGATTATTAATATGAATAGAAATAGAAATAGAAATAGATACTCTCTGCGTCCTCTGCGGTTAAAAAATAAACCAGATCATTAACATTGGATCATCGAATGGATCAATCACTAAAGAAAGTCATTATACTGGGGAGCGCCGCTCTGAAAATCGGTGAGGCCGGGGAATTCGACTACTCCGGCAGCCAGGCGATCAAGGCCCTGAAGCAGGAGGGAATTCACACAATCCTGGTCAATCCGAATATCGCCACGATCCAGACCTCGGAAGATTTAGCCGATGAAGTTTATTTCCTGCCTGTGAATGCCGAATTTGTGAAAAAAATTATCAAAAAAACCAAACCTGACGGCATCCTGCTAAGCTTTGGCGGTCAGACGGCGCTGAATACCGGCCTTGAATTGAATCGCAACGGGGTTTTTCAAAAGTACAGCGTGAAAGTACTGGGGACACCCATCGATACGATCCTGGAAACCGAAGACCGTAAGCTATTTATCAATAAACTAAATGAAATTGGCGTGAAGACCGCCCGGAGCGCCACCGCCGAATCCACACAAGATGCTATAAAAAAAGCCGATGAGATCGGTTACCCGGTGATGGTGCGGATTGCCTTCGCGCTGGGTGGTTTAGGCTCCGGAATTTGCCGGGACAAAGAGGAACTCACTCAAAAAGTCGGCAAAGCGCTGACCTATACGAAGCAGGTCCTGATCGAAGAATACCTGTTAGGCTGGAAAGAGGTGGAATACGAGGTTATGTGCGATCGCTTCAGCAATTGCATAACCATCTGTAATATGGAAAACCTCGATCCCATGGGTATTCACACCGGCGAAAGCATTGTCGTCGCACCGAGCCAGACATTGTCTAATCACGATTACCATAAATTAAGAACAATTGCCATTAAAACGATCCGGCATCTGGGTATTGTGGGTGAGTGTAATATTCAATACGCCTTTCATCCACAAAGTGATGATTACCGGGTGATCGAAGTCAATGCCCGGCTCTCCCGGAGTTCGGCGCTGGCATCGAAAGCCACCGGCTACCCGATTGCCTTTATCGCCGCCAAACTGGCTCTGGGATTTGGCCTGCATGAATTGAAAAACTCGATTACCCAGACAACCTCGGCTTTTTTCGAACCGGCCCTGGATTACTGCGTGGTCAAAATCCCTAAATGGGACCTGAAAAAGTTCCGCCGGGTGTCGAAGCAGATTGGCTCGGGCATGAAATCCGTTGGTGAAATCATGGCCATTGGCCGCAGCTTCGAGGAAGCCCTGCAGAAGGGTATCCGTATGCTGGAAAGCGGGGCCTGCGGGCTGGTGGGGAATTCACACCTGTTTTTTGACGACCTGGAAAATGAACTGCATCAACCAACTGAGGAGCGCATTTTCTCGGTGGCAGAAGCTCTTAAACAGGGATTTTCCGTAACGAAAATTCACGAACTGACCCACATCGATTGCTGGTTTATTTATAAAGTTAAAAATATTGTCGATATCGAAATTGAACTGCAAAAATCATCGAAAAGAATCCCGGAAAAACTCCTGAAAACGGCGAAACAATCGGGCTTTTCCGATGAACAAATCGGGAACATCAGCGGTCAAACCGCTGCCGACATCCGCAAACTGCGGGAAGAATATCAACTGTTCCCGAAAATCCGCCAGATCGACACGCTCGCTGCGGAATACCCGGCGAAAACCAATTACCTTTATCTCAGTTATCATGCCGACAAGCATGATCTTGATCATTTCGATCCCAATACGGTTATCATTCTTGGCTCCGGCGCTTACCGTATCGGCAGCTCCGTGGAATTTGACTGGAGCTGCGTCAATGCGGGCAAGACATTGCGGAAACTAGGATATTCCACGATTCTGGTGAATTACAACCCGGAAACCGTCAGCACCGATTATGACGAAGTGGATTACCTGATTTTCGATGAGATCAGCCAGGAGTCCGTGACCGAGATTTACCGGATGTTCAAACCCATCGGCGTGATTGTCTCGGTGGGTGGGCAGATTCCCAATAATTTGGCGCTCAAACTGCATCGTACCGGCATCCGGATTCTCGGAACAACACCGGAAAATATTGATAAAGCGGAAAACCGCCGGCATTTTTCTGATCTGCTGGACCAACTGGGGATCGATCAACCCACCTGGAAAGAACTGACTTCCATTGAAGAAGCAAAACAGTTTGCCAATGACTATCAGTACCCGGTCCTTATTCGGCCGTCTTATGTATTGAGCGGGGCCGCGATGGCGGTGGCGTCCAACGATATCGAACTGGAAGAATACTTGAAAAAAGCGGTAACGCTGTCGCCGGACCATCCCACTGTCATCAGTAAATTCCTGGAAAATGCCAAGGAGATCGAATTCGACGCCGTAGCCCAGAATGGCGATATCATCGCCTATGCAATTTCCGAACATGTTGAGAATGCCGGGGTGCATTCCGGGGACGCCACCCTGGTGTTTCCACCCCAGCGCACTTACCTGGAAACCATCCGCCAGGTTCGGTCGATTTCCAATAAAATCGCTAGTGCTCTTCAAATCAACGGGCCCTTCAATATCCAGTTTATCGCCAAAAACAACCAGGTGAAGGTGATCGAGTGCAATCTGCGGGCGTCGCGGAGTTTCCCCTTTATCTCCAAAGTACTGAAGAAGAATTTTATCGATATGGCGACCCGCGTCATCATGCGGGTGCCAGTGCAGAAGTGGTCCAGCTCTTCCTTTGAACTGGAATATGTGGGCGTCAAGGCGCCACAGTTCTCCTTTACCCGGCTGCAGGGCGCCGATCCGACCCTGGGTGTGGAAATGGCGTCCACCGGCGAAGTCGCCTGCCTGGGTGAGAATTTTGAAGAGGCCTTTCTGAAAGCGCTGCTGTCGGTGGGTTATAAATTACAGTTTAAGAGTGTATTGCTGTCCACCGGCCCGATCTCGTCGAAAGCGGAACTGCTGGAATGTATTCGTTTTCTGAGTCAGTCAGGAATCGCATTGTATGCAACCGGAGGCACCGCCAGTTTCCTGAAAGTGAACCAGGTACCGGTACAAACGGTGTACTGGCCGCTGGATGAGAAATCACCGAATGCCGTGGAAATGATCAAGGAAGGCAAGATCGACCTGGTTATTAATATTCCCAAGAATTACCAGAATGAGGAACTGACCAACGGCTACCTGATCCGCCGGGCTGCGGTGGATTATAATGTCATGCTGATCACCAATCGTCAGATTGCCATGCGCTTTATCGAATCCATTTCCAGGGGCGCCCAGGACCGGCTGGAAATCCGCAGCTGGCAGGAATATAGCTGATTCGAAATGAAAAATGATGAACATTTGTCAAAATATTTCCTGATTATACAACTTTTCCAGGAAAACCGGTGCGGGATATATATCCACACCATCGAAATGATAGGTTTGATTTCCCATGTATATACCAATCATGCGATCTACATGAATATTATCTTGCTGATCTAAACTGCGCATGGAATATTCCCATTTACGACTCCATTTGGATGCCAATTTTACCTCAATGCAAATGACATGAGGCGGTTCACCGGAAGTTTGTTTTTTGGTCTCGATTACAAAATCGATTTCCACTCCCGAAGCGGTTCGATAATACCGAATGGATCGGAAGCGATTGAAGGTTTCATTATAAACGCGTAATTCATGGAAGATTAACGTCTCAAGGGCAAATCCTTTCCAGGATTTATCGGCAGGTTCGTGAATCAGTCCGGCAGCAGCGCGTGCCACGCCGGGATCAAACCAATAAAATTTCGGGGCTGTTCGTTCCCTGACTTTAAGGTTTGGTTGATAGGAAGGTAAAAAATGACCCAATAGTGTATCGGTCAAAATTGAGAAGTAAACATCTACATTACTCCTGGGTACTTCCGCTTCCCGTGCAATATTTTGACCATTGACAACCTGTCCATTCAACATTCCGGCAATGGACAGAAAACGAACAAAGGGAGTCAGATTTCGAACCAGTCCCTCTTCCCGAATTTCTTCTTTTATGTAGGTGTTTACGTAGGCGGAAAGGATGTTTTGGGCCTGGTCGGGTGATTGAATGACAAAGGGCAGCAAACCTGTTTCCAATGCGGAATGAATATTATAATCGGTTTTTAATTCTCCGTAAGAGAATGACTCCATATTAAGGGTAATGGCTCTGCCGGCAAGGAGATTAGTACCACTGCGGCGTAGTTTTCGGGCCGACGATCCGCATAAAGCAAATCTCCAATGATATTTGCTCATCAAGCGGTGTACTTCGTCCAGTAATATCGTGATTTTCTGAATTTCATCAATGACAACCCAGGTATCTTCGGGTTCATTTCCAATCAATGCCTCCAGGTGACCGGGATTGCGCATTAGCTCCAGGTATAGCGATGAGTCCAGCAGGTCAAAATAGTGAGGCGTCTTTAAAGTATGTTTTAGCCACGTGCTTTTTCCTGTACCGCGCGGGCCAAACAGGAAAAAAGAGTAGGCTGGTAATGATAATAATCGATTAATAAAGCCTTTGTTCATGTGGTAATATTGTAAACATTATGTAAATATGCAATGTATATTTACAAGAATAATGGAAACTGCTCACAGAGTTTGAAACTTAGAGAAAACCAACATGCTGATCACCAACCGCCGGATTGCCATGCGCTTTATCGATTCAATTATGCGCGGCGCCCAGGATCGCCTGGAAATCCGCAGCCGGCAGGAATATAATTAAGATAAAAACCTCCCGAAGGTTTTAAACCTTCGGGAGGTTAGAGCATCACAATACATGTAGCGGCAATTCACGAACTGCCCCTACATGAGTGCGCCGCAAGAGATGGTTATTGTCTGTATCGGTATTCCGATTGATCGAGACAGTGACTCTACTCTTCTTTCTTACCGTCGAATTTATCGATAACAGTAATCAGAAAAGGCTACACCGAAGAACAGCGTAACCAGATTGAATACTCATGAGAAAAACAAAAACCCCGGGACTATTGGATGTTTTGGATTCCAGTTTATAGCGGTTTGACCGCGATGACGATATCCATGATGTGCGGGTAGTTTTTGGGATCGATTTCGAAACAGGGACGATTGTCGAGTTGATAACCGCTATCAGTGGTTGTCTATTTAATCCGAGACTGAAGATTTGATGATTACCTTGACCTTGCCTTTCAGAATTTCCTGAAAAGCGTCGGCGTCTGAAAGTTTGCCTTCGAACATGTCGTAATGGATGGGGATGGCGATTTTGGCTTTCACATCCAGGGCTGAGTTGGCGGCTTCATATACGCTGTTCATGGTGTATTTTTGTCCCAGCGGCAGCAGGGCGATGTCACAATCAAATTGCTGCATCTCGGGGATGCGTTCGGTGTCGCCGGCATGATAGACTCTGACTCCGTCAATTGTCAATACGTAGCCGAGGTAGTTTTTGCTTTTCGGATGGAAATTGGTCTTTTTAATGTTATAGGCCGGAACAGCTAAGATATGAATACCGTTAATTTCGGTTGAATCCCAGGGACTCAGGAATCGAATGTCGGCAAGGCCCAGTTCATTGATTTTTTCCCGGCACGACAATGGCGCAACTAAAATCGTTTTGTCGGTTAATAACTTTGAAATACTGGCCGGATCAAGGTGATCTTTGTGGTCATGGGTTATAAAAATAACATCCGCCTGATCCCGTTTGGCGATCTGAAAGGGATCGATGTAAATAGTATTTTGTTTTGTTGAAATCTTTATGGAAGACTGACCAAGCCACTGAATATTTTGAGCAAGTGAATCCACTTTTTGATTACCGGCGGGTTGGGCCGCCGGAGAGGATAGAATGAGAAATCCGATCGGAACAAACAGCATAGTATATTTAATTTGCTTCATCATAGGCATTGTAAATATATAAAGATTTTTGATTATTAACCAGAAATGGTAAAGGAAAGTATCGAATGCTGAACATTTATTTTTCTGCGATTGCCAACATCCATTTTTCCGCTTTATGCAGAACGGTAGTCTCAATGATATGGCCGGCGACAAAATCCCTGAATGTTACATCATAACCATGTTCTTCCAGATAGTCCCTGGATTTTGCGCCGATGTCATAGGAAATGGCTCCGTCATTCATTCCATGGGCAATAAATACGGGCAGGGATTTTCCATTCTCAATATCAATTTCTGAAAGCATTGAGGAAGATTTGTCACTGATTGGTAAAGAACCGGCAAAACAGATGATCCCGGCATAATCATCAGGGTTTTTTATTCCGGTAACGTAGGTGTATCCGGCTCCCTGGGAAAATCCTAAAAGGAAGACCTCGTTGATTTTGAATACCGATGTAATATATTTGCGGACATTGTTGATATATTCTACCAGTGGATCGGCGCGTTTCCAGAGCGATAGGTTTGGGATTCGAGGCTCCCAGGAATAACGACCTTCTGTATTTCCGGTACTACCCAAAACCGAATAGGGAGCTTCAGGGCATACAAAGATGAAATTCTGTTTTTTAAAAAGGCGCCAGAGCCGCGACATACTCTCTGCATTCCCGGTATATCCATGTAGCCCGATTAGAAGTGGATAGGCTATATTAGGATCAAAATCAGGTGGAATATGAACCCGGCAGGGGATCAGCTTCGAGCCTTCAACGTAAAGCACTTTTCCCGTATTTTGAATGGTATTTTGAATTTCTTCCATGCAGTTGATAAAATCAGCGTCATTCCGGATGTTCACAAAGTCGGTGTCCATCAATGAATTTGAATAATCGGAATAACCGGCTTCATGAGCCTTTTTAAGATAATTAATTGCCAGGTCAGTATAACCCAGTCTACTGTAACAGCATGCAAGATTATAAAGAGTGGTGATATTATCGGCGTTAAACCGCAGCGAAGCGATAAAATACCTGGCCGCATCCAGGTAATTGCCCTGTTGTAAATGATGCAATCCGATCTGATCATATCCCTGCCACTGAACATTCAGAAAGGATGTAATGTCATACTGTAATGGATCGATATTTTCCGGATGTGTCCAGTCGATGCTAACACTATCCATTGTCTGAGAGTATACTCGATCGCTGATTGATAGGATAAACACACAGATCAATCCAAATACAGTTCCAATTTTAAATTTTACCATGGTTCCCATTGCTCCATTGAATTTGATTGCTGATTTTATATTTGTTTTCCAATATTAACAATGCGGCACAGAATTCCGGTGTTAGTTTGACTGAGAGTTCATTTTTGGATGCTGATGGATTGGACACTCTGAAATTTATTAAATTATTGGGTGATTTGGTTTTTTTTGTTCCGTAAGTCGTTGAGAAAATCGGTCCGGATGCAATAAATATCCTGATTACCATTTTGAGATTGCATCATCATATTCATAATATCACTAAACTCCAGTCGAGTGTGACCATCGAACTGTGAATTCAATTTATTACTGGTGAAAAACAACAGCTGTCCATCCGCTGAGATTGAGGGGCTGTATTCGAAGTTGGGCGTGTTGACGATTTCACCCAGGTTCTGAGGACGAGCCCAGGTTTGATCGTCTTTTCTGAAACTGACCCATAAATCTCCGCTTCCGTATCCTTTTCCCCAGCCATGACTGGTAAAAATAATATATTCACCCAGTGGATGGACAAAGGCGTTATATTCATCGGATTGTGTATTAATGGAATCACCCATGTTTTGCGGGGTACCCCATTGGTACGGTGCAATCTGCTCCGAGTACCATAAATCTTCTCCGCCGATACAGCGATCGTTTTTTGAACAGAAATAGAGCGTCATGTCTTCAGAAACCGAAGGGTAGAATTCATTGTATGCGCTGTTTACCTGCGGCCCCAAATTGACGGGAGAAGACCACCCTGAAACCTCTTTTGCTGTAACCCAAAGATCGAAATCTTTTGCTTCACCTTCTCCATCAACCAGGCGGTTAGAAGAAAAGAAAACCAGCTTTGCGATTAAAATCGGTGCTGTCACCGATGCCGCCAGACAGTTACCAATGAAAAAAAATATTGAATCTTCATAAAGAAGATACTATATTAAAACTAGTAAAAAGTATTGTTAGAAATGGCTGCAAACTATCTATATAAAATATCTATTGGTAAATATGATCCAATTTATTTTAAGTTGAATACGAAATTGTTATCAAGAAAAAATAATTATAAGAGGGAAAAATGAAGAAGGAAAATCTACTACTTTTGTTTTTTGCATTGCTGTTTTTTGTATTTTGTGAAAATAGTGTTAAATCCTCTGATGATTCGATCAATTTTCGAACTGGCACTCTAAATTTTTCTATAAATATGACAACCGCTCCTGCGGAAGTTGTAATGTTAAAAGGTTATTTAATTAAATCGGGATACGATACAATCGCTTTCTCATTTGATATATATTCTGACTCTGCCGTAGCTATGGTGGATGAAATTCCGGTTGGTGCTTGGAATCTACATGTTGATGCCTATGATGATAGTGGGAATATTATTTATGTTGGCTCGACAACAGTTGTGGTTGAACCAGGTATTATAGTACCGATAAATTTACACATGGATCAGAATACCGGAGGAATTTTAATAACTGTCACTTGGGGAACGAACGAATATACAAAAAATATATATTACGAAGATTTTGAAGAAGAGATTATGGTTATTGATTCAACAGTAATTGATAGTACATCATATTTAAAAATTTGTGATAACGGATGGAATATATATTGTGAAGATACCTATGATGAAGACACAACAGAATTTGGTAATCCATCTTCTGAATGGAAATGGTTGAAAACCGAAGGTAGCTTTAGTGGACAAAATTGTATTCGAGGTATAACTGATGTTGCTGGGAAAGGAAGTCTTTGGTTTTTTAAAAGTTTTGAAATTCAAGAAGAAAAATCAATAGTTGTTTCTGTATATGCTAAGACAATGAAGGTACATAGTGGTAGTGCTACAGGTCCGGCTCTTTATTTGTTCAATGGTAATATAGAATTGCCATCACAAACATCAACAAGTTTGATGGGCAGCGATATATTTATCTGGGAATCAAGTTATTGGTCACCGTGGACAGAAATGAAAATTGAATGTCAGCCTAATCAAAAATATATTACTGTTGGTCTTATGATTCGTGATGGCTGGGGAAGTTATACAATATATCACGATTTTGATGCATTAAGAATTGATTATGTAGAATAAATAAGATTTACATTTATCAAGTAGACAATTCTTTAATTATAACGCAATAATTTGCCGACTGGCCAATTTCGGATAGTCAGGATCGAAGCGTACAACCGCCAGTTCCGGTCCGTCATGCGCAGCGGAAAAGAGATGAGTACGGCCGATCCGGTCACGCCACTGACCGGTTATCCGGGTGCTTTCATGGACATGTCCGTGCAGGGTGATCAAAGGTTGTTGATTTTCAATGATCTGAATATCGGGAATGTTGAAGGATTTACACCTGTTGATCAATTCGGTCCGGATGTATTTACCATAGCCCATTCCCCGGTATTTCGGATGAATGATAACATCGATGATATAGGCATGAATGATGCCATCGGATATAATCCGGCCAAATCCAACCAGAGTGTCATTATCATAAGCAGTTACCATGATGAAACTGTTTTCCAGGGATTTATACAGAGTGTCAATATTCAGATTGTACTCCTTGAACCAGGGGGTCGTTTTGTACAGTTTGAAATAATCCTCTTTGCCGGGCTTGGCGAAGCAAATCAGCATGACCGTGTTCCTTCGGTTTTCATCATTAAAAATATCATCAGTTCTGATCCAAAGATAAGAACACCGGCATTAAGCAACTGCTCATAATCGACAAATGGTTGCCGGTTCCGGTGAGCGGCGTTAGAGGATTGATTAACTTATTATTTTAAACATTTGATATTTTGCCCCGCTTATCACTATCTTTCGAATGAACAATATGTTAATGGGTTTGAACCAGTGAAAAAGCCAACAATCTTAATTATCAGGATGGGCAGCACGTACCGCGAACTCAGTGCCGAACACGGTAACTTTGACCGCTGGATTATCAATGCCGGACAAGATTTGCCGGTGAAATGGAAAATTCAGAAAATCGACCATGTAATCCCGGAAGAAATTGATAAATACCAGGGCGTTATCCTGACCGGCGCTCACGATTCATTGATAGAACCCATTCCTTTTATGAAGGGGATGGAACGGCTGCTGAATAAAATTCTTGAAGAAAAAATTATGACCCTTGGAATCTGTTTCGGTCATCAGATAATCCATTTATTACTTGGCGGGGAAGTAATCCGGAATCCGCTGGGACCGGAAATCGGCGTCTCAACAATAAACCTGACCCTGGCCGGTTTAGTGAATCCATTATT
>JAHJGX010000163.1 GCA_018824205.1 bacterium | reverse complement strand
GACGGTTTCTGTATCCATTTATCAATTGCACTAATTGTGGACCGCGTTATACCATTATCCGGGATATACCCTATGACCGCCCGAAAACAACAATGGTGGATTTTACGATGTGTCCGGATTGTCAGGCAGAATATGATGATCCGGGGAACCGGCGTTTTCATGCCCAACCCAACGCCTGTCCGGTCTGCGGACCTCATCTTGAGATTAGAAATACGACCGACCAAGCACTTGTAAGTGCCTGTATGTCAGAGGAATATGAGAATTTCTTTAAGCATATTAACCAACTATTATCTGATGGCCGGATTATTGTGATAAAGGGAATTGGCGGGTATCATCTGGCCTGTGATGCTACAAATGAAACAGCGGTTTTGACTCTTCGGTCCCGAAAATATCGTGAAGATAAACCTTTCGCTGTGATGTTCCCTGATTTAAAATCCATTGAGAAAATTGGTTCAGTTAATCAATCAGAAAAAGTGATACTGGAGTCGGTTGCTCATCCAATTGTCCTATTGAAGAAAAATATCGAGTATAGTCTTGCGAATAGTGTCGCTCCGAATAATCATTTTCTCGGTGCAATGCTTCCGTACACACCGTTACATTTTTTGATATTCCACTATTTCAATAAACCGCTGGTTATGACCAGTGCCAACGTGAGTGATGAACCAATTGCATATAAGAACGACGATGCTGCGGAAAGATTGAAAGCGATTGCCGATTATTTTCTGGTGCATAATCGTGAAATTCATATTCGTTGTGATGATTCGGTCATTCGTGAATTTGAAGGAAATGCCTACCCTATTCGCAGATCCCGTGGATTTACTCCGGAAAAACTAAGCATTGATTTGGAATTTACCCAGCATATGCTGGCTTGCGGACCGGAACAGAAAAACACATTTGCACTGGCGAAAAATAATGCAGTCTACATGAGTCAACATATTGGCGATATGGAAAATCTTGAAGTGCTGAAATCCTTTGAAGAGGGGATCAAACACTTTCGTTATATTTTTGATATTCAGCCTGAGATAATTGCTTATGATCTGCATCCCGATTATCTCAGCACAAAATATGCTCATGATTACGCGAAGGAAAAAAATCTTAGAGAAATCGGGATTCAACATCACCATGCACATGCCGTATCTTGTATGGTGGATAATAAGATTAGCAAGCCCGTGTTGGCAATTGTATTAGATGGCACCGGTTATGGCAGCGACAAAACGGTTTGGGGCGGCGAACTTCTGTTGGCGGAATATCATCAATTCCAGCGATTAGGGCATTTCCGTAACGCTCTATTACCCGGTGGTTCAGCGGCGATAAAAAATCCGTGGCAGATGGGAATTAGTTATTTATTCGAGGTGTATGGAAACGATTTAGTTGGCATTCCATTTACACATAATCTCGACAAAAACAGAACCACAATGATTTTAAAAATGCTGGAAAACAGGTTTAATTCCCCGGTGACAAGCAGTTGCGGCAGATTGTTTGACGGCGTGGCGGCTATTGCCGGTTTACGAAATATCGTCAATTATGAAGGTCAGGCGGCAGTGGAATTTGAACAATGTATTCGTGAGTCTGACGATTCCTCGTATGAATTTCGAGTTATTGACGACCACAACACCTTAATACTGGATTGGAAAACCATGATCCGTCAACTTGTAAATGACATTAAGGAAAATACTTCACTAAGTCATATTTCCCAGAAGTTTCATAACGGGCTTTCACGGGGATTGACCTTATGGGCGGAAATTGCCCGGAAAAATACAGGGTTGACAAACATTGTCTTAAGCGGTGGTGTATTTATGAATATTTACCTGCTAAACCGATTAAAAAAGTCCCTTGAGAAAAAGGGATTTAATGTTTATACTCATAGCGTTGTTCCTTGTAATGATGGCGGAATATCACTTGGTCAGCTTGTGATAGCCGATGCCCAGATGAAAAATACGGATTAAGCAGGATAAAATGATATGTGTTTAGCGATTCCAATGAAAGTGATTATAGTGAATGGTAATGAAGCAATCGCTGAAGTTGGCGGTGCGGAATACCGGGCAAATTTGACGATACTCCCTGATATAAAAATTGGTGAATATATTATCGTGCACGCCGGATTTGCGATTGAAAGACTTGATGAGGAATCCGCTCTTGAAACACTTCAAATCTGGCAGGATATTGCTGAATTCGATCAGGAAAAACAAAAACGGAAAAGTAAACAATAGTGCTTAAATATATTGACGAATTTCGAAACCCGGATTTAGTCAAATCAGTTGTCACGGAAATTCAGCATGAGTTTTCCGGAAAACCAATAAAACTTATGGAAGTTTGCGGTGGTCATACGGTCACGATTTTTAAATATGGTATTCAAAAGCTATTACCGAAAAATATACAATTAATCAGCGGTCCCGGTTGCCCGGTTTGTGTGACTGATATTGGATATATCGATAAAGTGATTGCCTTGGCGCATATTGAGAATGTGATCATTACTAGTTTCGGCGATATGATTCGCGTCCCGGGAAGTCGTAGCTCTTTGCAGAAAGAGAAGGGACATGGAATTGATGTACGAATCTGTTATTCCCCGATGGATGCGGTGAATATTGCTGAGAAAAATCAGGATAAAGAGATTGTCTTTTTAGGAATTGGTTTTGAGACCACCGCGCCTGCTGTGGCGGCTTCTATCAAGTTTGCCGCTGATAATGGAATTTATAATTTTTCTGTGTTATCGGCGCATAAGACGATGCCTCAGGCAATGAAGGTTCTGCTTGATTCAGGAGAAATTGATTTAAACGGTTTTATCTGTCCGGGACATGTTTCGGCGATTACCGGTATTCATATTTACGATTTCATAGCCCGGGATTATCATATTCCCTGTGTTGTTTCGGGATTTGAACCCCTGGATATGTTGGAATCTATTTTAATGATTGTCCGTCAATTAAATGCGGGAAATGCAATCGTTGAAAACCAATATACGCGCAGCGTCAGGGTGAATGGGAATACGCATGGCATGGCACTAATGATGGATGTATTTGAAGCTGTGGATACCGAATGGCGGGGAATAGGCACCATTCCGGGCAGCGGTCTGGGTATTTGTCAGAAATATCATTCCTTCGACGCGAATCGAAAATTTAATATCGAAACAGAACCGGTTCGGGAATACACCGGGTGTATTTGTGGTGACATTATGAGAGGCGTCAAGGTTCCAACTGATTGCAAACTATTCGCTAAGATTTGTAATCCCGAAGACCCAAAGGGTTCCTGCATGGTCAGCGACGAGGGAAGCTGTGCCACTTATTTTAAATATGTGATTAGTGATTCGTGAAGGAGTGTTTTTAAGGGCGGGAATGTTCTACTATTCAAGTAATAAACTGATGAAAACGCAACGAACAAATAGCACATCTGTCAACTCCATCTAAGTTCTCTATTGCACTCTTTCATAGACTTTACCTGTAATCAACAACAGGGTTTTCACAATTCTGTGATGATTTAAACAGGGTTAGCAATGTTGATAAGGATTTGGCAAAAGAAATTTAGAATGATTTTTAAGAATTTCTTCAAAGTAAAGGAATAAACTTTTCTGTAACAAAACATATTGGCAGGTCTTACAAGCTGATATGCTTTTTTTAAAAAAATGAATGCAATTTTATCGTTACAGTAATTATATTTTCAATATGCCAGATGAAAAGCAAAATATTGAAATATACAAATCACTTTTCCGAGGAAGAACAGACATTTATGCCATTCAATGGGAGAAGAATGAACGGAGTGGGTTCATGCCTGCTTATAAAGTAGACTGGAGCGATTATAATAAGCATAAAGCGCAAGGTGGAACATTTAAAGATTATAAAAATAAAGAATATATACCCTTTGATGATTCTGTGATTAAAATGCATTTAGCAGGTAAAGAAACATGTGGGATATATCCTTTATTGGAAGATAATACTTCTTTTTTTATTGCTGCCGATTTTGATAAGGAAAACTGGGAAGAAACAATTCTGAGCCTTTATGGAACTTGTTCAAAGCACACAATTCCTGCTTATATTGAACGTTCACGTTCAGGGAATGGTGGCCATCTGTGGGTATTTTTTGAAAATGCTTTCCCCGCAGAACAGAGCCGTAAAATAATGTTTGAAATGTTAAGGCATTCAGGCATTATTTCTCATTTTGAAAAAGAACCAAGTTTCGACAGGTTATTTCCGAACCAAGATTATCATTCCGGCAAAGGAATGGGGAACTTGATCGCCTTGCCTTTTAATGGCAAATCAATAAAAGATGGTAATTCATGTTTTCTTAATCAGGACACATTTGAACCCTATGAAAATCAATGGAATTTTTTAAAGGAAATAAAAACAATATCGATTGAAAAACTAAAGGAAATTTACAAAGGTTTATTCAACGAAAAACCTCACGAGGCATTTACTTCTTCAACAAATGACAACAGACTGCATGAGCTCGAGATAATTATTCAAAACCAGATTTATCTCAAACGAAATCAGTTAAGCAAGAAACTTATTATCTTTTTAAGGGAGCAGTTAAATTTTTACAATTCAGATTACCTGGTAAAGAAAAACCTTGGAAAAAGTATCTTTAATACCGATAAGTTTTTCAATTTGATTGAAGAATCCGAGAATGAAGTCATGATACCAAGAGGTTTTTCTGCTTCATTGGTTCAATTCTGCAAAAAGGAGAATATCCCGTTTAAAATTATAGATAAAAGAAGTAAAAGAGACGTTGTTGATTTTAACTCACAAATCACGCTTCAACCACAACAGGAGATTGCGTTAGAAAGGATACGGGAAAAAGACTTTGGTGTGATTGTTTCACCAAGCGGCTCAGGAAAAACAGTAATTGGACTGGAAATAATCGCAGAAAAAAGACAACCTGCATTAATTATTGTGCACAGAAAGCAATTATTCGACCAATGGATTGAGAGGATTCAAAACTTTTTAAAAATCCCTAAGAAAGACATTGGTCAAATTGGAAATCAAAAGAATAAGATTGGTAAATCAATTACTGTAGCAATGATTCAATCATTAGCAAGAATGCGTGACTTTAAAGATATCGCAAATGCTTTTGGAACAATAATTATTGATGAATGTCATCATATTCCGGCTAAGTCATTCCGTGAAGCGATTGTAAACTTTAATTCTTTTTATTTATACGGACTTACAGCAACCCCAAAGAGAAAGAATAATGACCAAAAATTAATATTTGTTTACATCGGAAATATTCTGCATCATGTTAATCAAAAAGACTATTTAAAAGAAAAAAATATAAAGCCGGAAATTAATGTAAAAGAAACGGAATTGTACGCACCTTTTGATTATAAAATAGATAAATACGAAACAATTTCCAGTATACTGGTTCATGATACTCGGCGAAATACATTAATTCTTAATGATATTGAGCAAAATGCTGAAAGGTTTAGAACAATACTTATCCTATCAGAGAGAAAAACCCATGTAGAAATTCTAAACCTCTACCTAAAAGACAAATACGAGACTATTACGATTCACGGTGATGATTCGGAAGGCGCAAGAAAAAGTAAAATTGAACAAATAAAACAAGGTCATTTTAAAATCGTAATCTCTACAGGTCAATATTTTGGTGAAGGAATCGATATAAACAACTTAGAATGCCTGTTTATTGTTTATCCATTTGCTTTTGAGGGAAAGTTAGTCCAATATATTGGAAGAATACAACGTTCTGAAAAACCACCTGTGATTTTTGATTATAGAGATTCAAAAATTGATTATTTTGAGAAGATGTTCAAGCAAAGAAACAGATACTATAAAAAACTACTTAAATAACTATGCCGGAAAAACAAAACAAGGAATGTGGTTGTTAAACCAAGAGCGGATATTTCTAATATTGATACCTAAGCAATTGAAGCTTTCAAGAAGGAAGAAAAAAAAGGGAACGATTTATTTGCTAAATGTCGGAAATATGTCCGATAAATCGCAGTAATGTCCGATACAATTAATATGGATTCATAATTAGCTCAAATAAGAATCAAGTAATTGAAAAAAGTACCTGGGATTTGAGCCAAGCTGTTATAGTAAATTTTATAAGGGGGTATCTATGAAAAATGTATACGTATTTAAGGTCGCCTTAAAGCATGTAAAAGGACTTTGGCGTCGCATCGAAATCAGGAGTGACCAGACACTTGGAAATTTTGATCGTATCATTCGTGATGCATTCAATCATGATACATGGGACCATCTAGGTGAATTTTATAAGGAACGATGGTCACAGGGAGGTTATGGTGAGATTTATCCTGACGGAAAGGGCAGCGGCACTGGAAAGCAGATTGAGCAACTTGGTCTATCTGAAGGTGACAAATTTGGGTACGTCTATGACTTTGGCGATGAAATTCATCATATTCTTACTTTGGAAAAGATAATGGAACCGGAAAAGGGTGTAAAATATCCTCGCGTAATTTCGAAAAACAAGCCAAATTATCGCTACTGTGAGACGTGTAAGAAACAAGGGCAGAAGACAATTGCCAAATGGATTTGCATTGAATGTTCGGAAGATAAAGAAAGTGATGTAATTTTATGCGAGGATTGCATGGAAGAACATGAGGATCATTTCGTAGATGAGATACTCTACTAGTACATATACATATTGGAAGTATTAAAGTATGAATAGACAAGATAGAATTACATTGGCCCATGGCAGTGGCGGGTTGCAGTCCCATAGACTAATTCGCGAATTGTTTTTGGAATACTTTGGGAATGAATTATTAAATCCACTGGAAGATGGGGCTATTTTACAGACGAATGCCAATAAACTGGTTTTTACCACCGATTCCCATGTTGTCAAACCGCTTTTCTTTCCCGGAGGTGATATTGGTAAGTTAGCAATATCGGGAACAGTCAACGATCTTGCGGTTTGCGGTGCCATTCCGCGCTGGATATCCTGCGGTATGATCATCGAAGAAGGCTTTGCAATTGCCGATCTGGAGAAAATCGTAATCTCCATGAGACAAACGGCGGATCTTGCTGATGTTCAGATTGTTACGGGTGACACTAAAGTTGTTGAAAAGGGCAATGCAGATGGAATTTACATCAATACTGCAGGCATTGGAACACTCATTGAGGGTGTGGATTTAGGGGTCCATCAAATACGTCCCGGAGACGCTGTAATTATCAATGGTTTTATTGGCGATCATGGGGCGGCAATTATTCGAGCCAGAGAGGAATTCCCGGTTTTCTTCGAAATCGATAGTGATTGTCGTCCTTTAAATAAGGAGACAATTGCTCTGTTGTCGAAGCTCGATGGTATTCGGATTATGCGGGATCCGACGCGCGGCGGCGTGGCGACGACACTAAATGAATTTGTGTCAGGTCAAACATTTGGATTACAAATTGATGAAAACAAGTTGCCGATACGGCCGGTGGTTCAGGGATTGTGCGAACCGCTGGGATTTGATCCGCTGAATCTGGCAAATGAAGGAAAAATTCTGATCATCATCGATCCAAATGAAGCCCAAAGTGCTCTGGAAATCCTGAAATCCTTTCCAGAAGATATAAATTCAAGAATAATAGGACAAGTTACTGGAGAAGCGGCTGGTAAAGTCACTCTGAAAACCAGTATCGGAAGTTCCCGTATTATCGACATGCTTTCCGGTGAAATGTTACCGAGGATATGTTAGGTACGTAAGTCAAACACTCCTGTTTGACTTTTGGAAATAGTTAATTGATAAATCTAAAGACACAATCACCAAAGGCATCTTCGACAAGAGTGATTGTTTTACCTGTGTTTGGTACAGGAAGAGTTGTTTACACGAACAAGAGTGTTCGTGTTACGTAAATCAAACACTCTTGTTTGGCTGATTAAATATATCGAGGACCATTATATGTCAGACAAAGATATTCTCGATCATAAAATCTTTTATCGGAGGAATCTGCCTCATTATCAGCCGGAATCAGGTATTTTCTTTATTTCTTACCGTCTTAATTTTGATCTGCCGTTAGAGATTATTGAAAAACTAATCAAGCAGAAACAAGAATTTGAAAAACGAAAAAGAGAATCAAAAAATAAAATCGAAAAATCGGCCGAGTTGGATTTTGAAAAACAACAATTTTATTTTGTAGACAATTATCTGGGATTATGTAAAAATAGTCCCAAATACTTATCTGATCCAAACATTGCCCAAATCGTTATGGACAGTTTGTTCTTGATGAATCAAAAGCAATATGAATTGTACTGTTTTTGTGTTATGCCGAATCATGTTCATGTATTATTAAAACCGCAGGAAAAGAAGGAAGGGACGTTTTATTCTTTTGCAGAAATATTAAAAGGACATAAAGGCAGCACAGCCCGGAAAGCGAATATATTTTTGAAAAAAACTGGAAGTTTTTGGCATAAAGAAAGTTATGATCAATTGGTTCGGTCACAACGGGAGTTTGAAGATACTGTTTGGTATATAATAAATAATCCCGTTAAGGCGCATCTTATTGACGAT
This sequence comes from bacterium, assembly GCA_018824205.1. GTDB lineage: Bacteria > Fidelibacterota > UBA2242 > UBA2242 > UBA2242 > B118-G9. The sequence goes on along the minus strand of JAHJGX010000163.1, from coordinate 33,872 downwards.
TATCATAAGTGGAAACATACCTGGATTGGCGAGTATGTTAAGCAAGAAATGGGCTTGTGACAAAGCTACAACTACGTAAGTCAAACACTCCTGTTTGACTATTTTAATTTGGAGTTGAGTAATGAATCAAGAACCACAATCAGGAGTGATTGTTTTACGGATATGTTGATTTTAGTAGATTTATTTACACGAACAAGAGTGTTCGTGTTACTTTAAATTGATAATCTTTGATTCTTAATGGCTTTCTACTAAATTTCGCCCGGTATGCACGAACTTCAAATTGCTCAAAATATTATCACAATTGTAAACGATGAACTCTTAAAAAGTGAAAACAAGAATAACGTAGATACCGTCTATTTTATCGCCGGTCGGATGAGGGCAATCATACCGGAGACTTTACAATTCAGTTTTGATGTTCAAAAGAAAAGCCATAAACAACTCAAAAATTCGAAACTGTCAATAAAAGAGATCAATATTGCGATCAAATGCAAAGATTGTGAACATCAACAGACGATTAGCGAGCCGGTGTTTCACTGTAATAAATGTTTGTCAACGAATATTGAAATTATCAATGGAAACGAACTCTACGTCGACAGTATTGAACTTAACGAATAAGCCTCAGGAGTTATGATGAAAATCCAAATCGTCAGGGACGTTTTAGAAGCAAATGATCAGTTAGCCGATTCGATTCGGGGAGAAGCTAAAAAACTTGGATTCACGCTGATCAATATTATGAGTTCGCCGGGCTCTGGTAAGACCAGTTTGCTGGAAAGTGTTATCCCGGAATTGAAAAAAAAGGGCATCCGGCTCGCTGTAATCGAAGGTGATATTACCACTACGGCTGATGCTGAACGAATCGCAATACTGGATATTCCGGTGGCCCAGATCAACACCGAACCTTTTGGTGGCGACTGTCATCTGGGAGCGGAAGTGATTATTCCGGCGCTGCAAAAGTTTGACCTGGCAAATCTTGATCTGGTATTTATCGAAAATGTGGGCAACCTGGTCTGTCCGGCGGAATTCGATACCGGCGCCGACTATAATTTTGTTGTTATCAGCACGACCGAAGGTGAAGATAAACCGTTGAAATATCCTTTGATGTTCAGGGTTTGCGATACAGCGATTATCAATAAAATTGATCTGCTGCCGTATCTTGATATTGATATCAATAAACTGAAAAAAAACATCAGCCAAATTAATCCGAAAATAAACCTGATGAGCTGTTCAGCCAAAACCGGGGAAAACATACCAGGTATTGCCCAATTTATTTTTAATTTGGTGAAATGAACATAGAGCCGCTAAAAAAATGAGGATATTCCTGAAAAATAGTTTTATCTTACAGGCCTGAAACGTATTGAAAGGATAATTGAATGGCGCATAAAATTCTGATTATTGATGATGATATCGATCTGGTTGAGGTTTTGCGGATAGTCCTTGAAAGCCATGGTTATGCTGTTATCGATGCTCAGGATGGCGATCGTGGTTTCAGATTGATTGAAAATCAAAAACCCGATCTGGTTATTCTGGACGTGATGATGAGAACGGAAGATGAGGGATTTGTCGTTGCTGAAAAAATTCGGTCAACACCACTGATAGCCGATATTCCGATTATCATGCTGACGGCTGTAACCCAGCAGACTGGTTATCCATATAATAAAAATGACGAAACATTGCCGGTGAATGAGTTCATCGAAAAGCCGGTTATGCCAAATACATTGATTAGATATATTGAGAAATATCTGGGGAAAAGTCGTTAATTCATGCCTGATAAAATAAAAATAGGCGGTATCCTCGAAACCATTAACCTGAATATGGTTTCAATTCTTTCGGCGCCGAATCAGCCCGGTGTTGCGGGTAAAGTATTAATGGTTTTAGGGAAGAACGATATCAATATTGAATTTATTACCGAAAGCGAAAATCTCGAAGGTACAGCCGATATAACGTTTTGTTTTAAAACCTCAGATAAGGTAAAGGTGCGCCAGCTGCTGGCCGGAATGCGCGGAATTGTCCGGGCACGCGGCGATAAATGGTATGACAATATCATGATACTGGTTGTTTATGGACCGCACTTCAAAGAGAAACCGACTATATCCGGGAAAATGTGTGAACAATTGGGGAAACATAATATAAATATTTTAGGAATTTCAACCAGCATATCGAGTATCAGCTGCATCATTAGTCAATCCGATCTTGAAACCGCAAGAAATGCACTGCTTGAAGCATTTGAACTGCCTGAGTGAATTGATATGACCCATACTGATGAGATTAAATCCTTAAAAGCAGAGAACCGTAATCTCAAATCCCGTATTAAAGAACTTGAAAAAACCGAAATTGAACTGAAAAAAACCGAACGGGAACTCATTAAGAACGAGAAGAAATTCCGTGATCTTGTCGATCTCCTCCCACAAACCGTTTACGAAATGGATTTACAGGGCAACTTCAAGTTTACCAATAAGTACGGTATTCAGAGTTTTGGATATACTCAGGAGGATATTAAAAAAGGGGTTAATTTTTTGCAACTTTTCGTTTCTGCAGAACGCAAGCGGGTGCGGACAAATATTCAATCGATTCTGGAAGGCGGTTCAACTATCGGCAATGAGTATACGTCCTTACGAAAAGACGGAACGACCTTTCAATCGCTGTTTTATACAAATCCAATTATGCAGAATGATGAGGCAATCGGTCTCCGGGGCGTCGTCATCGACATTACCGATCGCAAAAAAGCCGAAAGCGATCTAAAAGAATCCCGGGATCAGCTGCGTAGTCTTGCATCCCATTTGCAAACCGTCAGAGAAGAAGAACGACTGATCATGGCGCGGGAAATCCATGATGAACTCGGCCAGGCGCTGACGGCTTTGAAAATGGACCTGATCTGGATGCAAAAACGAATAACTCCTGAACAGAAAGAGCAGTTGAACAAAGTACATACGATGTCTCAACTGGTTGATTCGACAATCCAGACCGTTCGGCGCATATCAACGGAACTAAGGCCAGGCTTAATCGACGATTTAGGATTGCAGGCTGCCATGGAGTGGTATTGCGGGGAATTTCAGAACCGTACCGGCATCAAATGCAACCTGGATCTGGATGAAGAAGAGCATCCTTTTGAGCAGGACCGGGTGATTGCCGTATTCCGGATATTTCAGGAAGCATTGACTAATGTCGCCCGACATGCAGATGCGAAAAATGTGTTTGTAAGTTTGCACTTTAACTCAGAAACGCTTTCGATGGAAATCAAGGACAACGGTATGGGTATTACCGAAGAGCAGATTTTCAGCCAGAAATCACTGGGCCTGGTTGGCTTAAGAGAACGGGTCAATCCGTGGGGCGGCACGGTCATTATCAGCGGTATAAAAAATATGGGTACGACGGTTAAAGTAATCTTACCAATTCAGGATGGAAAAGAATGATCAGGGTCTTAATTGCTGACGATCATACAATTGTCAGAGATGGTTTAAAACAAATATTTAAGGAAACGACGGATATTATCGTTGCCGGTGAAGCTGCGAATGGAATAGAAGTCATCGAAAAAATTAAATTTGAAAAATATGACCTGGTGGTACTCGACATCTCTATGCCCGGCCGCGGTGGTCTCGACGTCCTGAAATATATCAAATTGCATAATCCGACACTTCCGGTGCTGGTGCTTAGTATGTATTCCGAAGATCAGTACGCCATCAGGGTTTTAAAAGCCGGCGCTTCCGGTTATATGACAAAGGAATCTGCTTCAGAGGAACTCATCTCGGCTGTCCGTAGAATTTCTGATGGGCATAAGTATGTCAGTCTCGATCTGGCTGAAAAACTCGCCGATTCATTAGACACAAATCACCGAAAATCAGGACATGAAGCCCTTTCCGACCGGGAATTTCAGGTATTGCGATTGATTGGCTCCGGGATGACCGTCGGGGAAATCGCCAGGGAACTGTCACTGAGTGTAAAAACTATCAGCACAAACCGTAGCCGGATTCTAGAAAAAATGGGTATGAAAAACAATGCCGAACTGATCTGCTATGCCATTCGCCAAAACCTGGTGAAACAGCCGGAATAGAACCTTTGCCACAGAGACATTAATTATAATCTTTCAAATTCACTTTGTGAAAAATAAGTGGAGTATTGGAGAAATGGAGTGATGGAGTATTGCAGAGAAAGCAGGGCAGGCTTCTTCACTGCTTACACTGCTCTGCGGGGTAAGCAAATGAATATATTAACCGGCAAATATCGAGTTTTTTCAACAATCCATTACTCTCGTCAACCTAAACCGTATTAATTGATACATGGAGCGACAATGTTAAAGAAAAAAGATGATAAACCGCTGACACCAAACCCCTTACTATCTGAAGAGCTATTTGACTATCTCAATGAAATCATCGAATCCAGCGGAGCGGAATGTAAGGAAGAAATTAGTAATATAATCAATTCGACAATGGGCCTTTCGATTGATGCAGTGCGGAAAAGAGTAAAAATGACGCCGCGCCTAAAAGCGAAAAAGCTGATGTATCGCGCTATCCATCTCCCTGAAAATAAAGGGCGTCAATTAGCCGAAAAAGCTCTTGCTATTTATCCCGATTGCGTGGATGCGTTTATCTATTACGGAGACATCTGTGAAGAATTTGAAGATGCTGAAATATGGTACCGGAGGGCTGTGCAAGCAGGTGAAAGAGATATTGGAGCCGAACGATTTGAAGAAGAAGCCGGCAATTTCTGGGGCGTCAATGTTACCCGCCCTTACATGCGCGCCCGAGCCCTTTACGCTTCTACATTGGTCTATCAGGATAAAATTGATGAGGCTATCGTGGAGTATCAGGATATGTTGAGACTTAATCCGGCCGACAACCAGGGAATTCGTTTTGAACTTGTGCCGCTGCTGATAATTAAACGACGCTATAAAGAGTATCTTCGTGTGTATGAACAGTTTGAAGATGAAGTTACGTTTGGTTGGCTTTACACCTATTTTCTCTACTTATTTATCAAGTTCGGCGCTGTCAAAAAGACTCAGGATGTTTTGCGGAAAGCCATCAGTTATAATCCATACATAATTGAGTACCTTATTACTGATGATGACATTCCTGAAAATGAAAAGGATTTTTATGCTTTCGGTGATGAAACAGAAGCTTATAATTACCTGGATTCTTGTCTGGATATATGGATTAATAATCCGAAGGCATTAAAATTTCTTTATGATTTTTGGATAAAATACAAAGAGCAGAACTGATTCCGAAGATTGGAGTATTGTTCCGAAGGAACTCGGAGGAGGAGTGATAGAGTGGTGGAGAAATACTGTAGGAAAATCGCTGATTTTTCACTCTGCTTACATCGCTCAGCGGTGAACCAAATAAGGCCAAATGAGACGGATCGATGGGTACGGGTAATGGTCGATAGCGGAGTTTTATCCCTAACAGGAGCAGTATCGAGTTCCGATAAAATTCCAGTTGACTTGTTAAAAAAGATGGTTTAAGTTGAAATCAACAGTGATCAGTTGAAAAATAGCCGGGCTTTTTAAATAATTGATAATGGTTTTTAAAATGACTTTAGAACAATATGTAGACAACATAAACAAACGCTACAAATTAGGAAATGCAACCGAGCATACGTTTCGTGGGGACTTGCAACAACTGATTGAGAGTTTAGTTCCGACAATCAGGGCGACCAACGAACCGAAAAGGCAATCGTGCGGAGCGCCGGACTACATCCTGACAAAAAAGGATATTCCGGTTGGATTTATCGAAGCAAAAGACATTGCCGATAAAGACCTTGAAGGAGCAAAGAAAACCGGTAATAAAGAGCAATTCGACAGATATAAAGCATCGTTAAATAACCTGATTATTACCGACTATTTAGACTTTCATTTATATCGTGACGGGCAATTTGTACGCAAAATAGCAATTGCCGAACTTACCGACAAAGGGATAAAGCCATTAACAGCGAATTTTGCCAGTTTTGAAGACCTTATAAAAGACTTTTGTACCCATATCGGGCAGACCATAAAAAGCAGTAAAAAACTTGCCGAAATGATGGCGGGTAAAGCCCGGCTTCTTTCCGAAGTGATTGAAAAAGCGCTGACCAGCGATGAAACGCATAATGAAGACAGCACATTAAAAGACCAGATGAACGCTTTTAAGAAAATCCTGATCCATGACATTACTCCCAAAGGATTTGCCGATGTTTACGCCCAAACCATCGCTTACGGAATGTTTGCGGCGCGTTCACACGACCCTTCGCTGGAAACCTTCAGCCGACAGGAAGCCTACGAACTCATACCAAAATCCAATCCTTTTCTGAAAAAACTGTTTGGCTATATTGCAGGATTGGATGTTGATGACCGCATAAAATGGATTGTTGATGATTTGATAAATATCTTTTTGGCCTGCAACGTAGAAGAAATTTTGAAGAACTACGGCAAAAGCACAAAAATGGAAGACCCGATAATCCATTTTTACGAAACCTTTTTGAGCGAGTACGACCCGAAATTGCGTAAAGCCCGTGGCGTATGGTACACACCGGCACCTGTTGTAAACTTCATTGTCCGTGCCGTTGACGATATTTTAAAAACTGAATTTGATTTGCCGCAGGGACTTGCCGACACAAGCAAAACCAAAATAAAAGTTGACGTTCAGGGCAAAAAGACCGAACAGGAAGTCCACAGAGTGCAAATACTCGACCCCGCTGCCGGAACAGGGACATTTTTGGCGGAAGTAATCAAACTCATCCATAAAAAGTTTGAAGGACAACAAGGCATTTGGAGCAATTATGTAGAAACGCATTTATTGCCGCGCCTCAATGGTTTTGAATTGCTCATGGCAAGTTACGCAATGGCACATTTGAAATTGGATTTGTTATTGACTGAAACCGGCTATAAACCTACCAAAGACCAGCGTTTCAGGGTTTACCTTACCAATAGTTTAGAAGAATACAACCAGGACACGGGAACGTTATTTGCCAATTGGTTAAGCACCGAAGCCAACGAAGCAAACCACTTAAAACGAGATACACCTGTAATGTGTGTTATCGGAAATCCGCCATACAGCGTAAGTAGCACAAATAAAGGAAATTGGATAGAAAGTTTAACAGCTGATTATAAAAAAGATTTGAACGAAAGAAATATCCAGCCCCTTTCTGATGATTACATAAAATTTATTCGCTATGGTCAGCATTTTGTTGAAAAGAACGGAAGCGGAATTTTAGCTTATATCTCAAATAATAGTTTCATTGATGGAATTATTCACCGTCAAATGCGGCAGAATTTGCTTGAATGTTTTAATAAGATTTATATTTTTGATTTACACGGCAATGCAAAGAAAAAAGAAGTTTGCCCCGATGGTTCAGCAGACCAAAATGTATTTGATATTATGCAGGGCGTTTCCATAAACATTTTTGTAAAAACAGGAAAGAAAAAGAAAAGTGAATTAGGAAAAGTATTTCATCTCGACTTGCAAGGCAAACGAGAATTTAAATATGACTTTCTTAATGAAAACAATTTGCAATCGTTAAAATGGAATTCACTTGAAATAAAAAAGCCAAACTACTTTTTTATATACAAGAACTTGAAAGGTGAATCTTTATACATTAAAGGTTTTTCAATTAATGATTTGTTTGAAATTAAGGCAGCAGGAATAAAAACTCATAGAGATGCCGTAGTAATCGGCTTTAGTGCAGAAGAGTTAAAAAGTAAAATTGAAAGTTATTTATCAACATTACAAAAATCAAATATCGTTTTTACTCCTTCAAAATGTAAATCATTAACTTATCGCCCATTTGACGAAAGGATTATTTATTACGATACAGAATTAGTTGTTCGACATAGGCAAGAACAAATCAAACACTCTTTTCTAAAAAATTATTCATTAGTATTAGGCAGACAAACAAAAAATAAAGAAATCAATCATTTTTTCATTTCAAATACATTGTCTGAGATGAAAACAGCAGAAAACTCAACAGGATCTTATCATTTTCAACTATACTTCTACCCAGAAACCATTGGACAGCAAACCATTGGACAAACAAGCGAAAGAACGCCAAACCTAAACGTAGTAATAGTAAATCAAATAGTAGAAAAATTGTGTTTGACTTTTACCAACGAAAAAGAAACAACCGAAGGCACTTTTGCACCGATAGATATTTTAGATTACATCTATGCTGTTTTGCATTCACCAACTTACCGAGAAAAATACAAAGAATTTTTAAAAATAGATTTTCCGAGAGTGCCATATCCAAAAGACAAAGATACGTTTTGGCAGTTGGTCAAAATTGGTGGAGAAATTCGGCAAATTCATTTATTAGAAAGTCCAACAGTAGATAATTACATTACACAATACCCGATTGATGGCGATAACGTAGTACAAAAACCAATCTTTCAAAACGGTAGAGTTTACATAAACGATACACAGTATTTCGACAACGTTCCGCAGATAGCTTGGTACTTTTACATTGGCGGTTACCAGCCTGCTCAAAAATGGCTAAAGGACAGGAAAAATAGGAAATTGGAGTTTGACGATATTTTGCACTATCAGAAAATTATTGTCGCTTTATTTGAAACAGATAGATTAATGAAAGAAATTAATAAAATTGAAATTGAATAGAGCCAACGCTTCGTAGTCAAGCACATTGGCTGGTCGCACAAAAAGTCGAAACACATCCAAAACCAGCCAAAGAGCTTGCCTACCCAAACGCCCGGACAGAAAGACAATGCAGCAAAAATGAGCGAAAATAAAACGCTAACTAAAAACAACGAGACGCTAACAAAGGCTATATGCAATAAGGGTTTCAGTGGTAATTCAAGCATTCTGCCCCGCTCAAACTTCGATGTAGGTGGACAGGAAAGTAGCCCGCAATCGGCAACTAAAACATACCACCACCGTTGGGCGTCATTATAAGATTGACAGAATACGGTACAACAATTTGAGATGATATGGAAAAAATGAAAGCATTAGTATATAACAAAAAAGGCTTACCTGATAAACTATTTTACCGTAATGTTGAAAAGCCTAGACCAAACGACAACGAAGTATTGATAAAAATACTTGCGGTATCAGCAAATGCAGCGGATTACCGTTCGATGAGAATGGGAATCATACCAAAGAGAAGGATTTTTGGAGCCGATATAGCAGGTAGGGTGGAATCGGTTGGCGAAAATATTCGACAGTTTAAGCCTGGGGATGAAGTAATCGGAGACCTTTCTGATTGTGGATTTGGCGGTTTCGCCGAATACGCTGTGGCTCCTGAAAAAGCATTGATACCAAAGCCAACAAAGATATTATTTGAAGAAGCAGCTGCCTTGCCTATGGCAGGAATAACAGCTCTACAGGCATTGCGCGATAAAGGCAACATTCAAAAAGGGCAAAAGGTTTTGATTGTAGGTAGCGGCGGCGGCGTGGGGACATTTGCCGTCCAGCTTGCCAAATATTTCGGTGCGGTAGTAACAGCAGTATGTAGTACGAAAAACGTGGAGCAAACGAGTTCTCTCGGTGCGGATTATGTCATTGATTACACAAAAGAGGATTTCACCAAAAGCAACAGGAGTTACGACCTCATTTTAGCCGTCAACGGGAATCGCTCGCTTTCCGCCTACAAGCGAATCTTAAATCCGAACGGCAAATATGTCATGGTCGGCGGCGCTTTGGTGCAAATTTTCAAGTCTATTTTGTTTGGTTGGCTGATGTCGTTTGGCTCGAAGAAAATGCGTTCTCTAGCAGCGAAGTCAAACCAAAAGGATTTGGAGTTTATCGTAAAGCTCGTAGAGGACGGAAAGATCAAGCCAGTTATTGAAAGGCGTTATCCGCTTGATAAGGCCGCTGATGCCATGCGGTATTTAGGCGAAGGACACGCACGGGGAAAAGTGGTGATAAATGTGGAATGAAAATGAAAATAAAAAAATACGAACGTAACCGTCAGGTATAAAAAATGAATCGTATAATATTCAGACCTTGAAAATTTAGAATGGATAAGAGATGCTCAGGAAAATAATCGCCCCCATTATCGGCAGAAAAAACTATATCGATCATATTATTTTTTCATCCATCCAACAAAGATGACAGATCAGCTTTCGAAACTAATTATATCCAACAATACAAGGTGAATTACTTCTTCAAGCTCCCGGAGGTTGTGTAGGACAAACCCCTACAAAAACATTTCCAAACGTCTGATATCATTTTCAGCAATCGTCTGATTTGAAGGAATATTCTTCGCCGTTACATTTATACCGCATTATGGTAAAAACTATTCAATATAAACACACGGCGGGGACCTGCCCGCCACTTCCCTCCGGCAGGCGGGTATGAAAGTCCTGCTCGTCGACGATTCCGATATCCTGCGGAAGCATCTGATCACCATTTTATCAGACATGGAAAATGTCGATATCATTGGTGAAAGCATCGATACAGATTCTGCAATTAAGGACTTGAAAAAGAAGAAACCGGATCTCGTGATTTTAGATATTCGTATGCCCGGCGAAGGCGGCATCCATGTCCTGAAAATTGCCAGGGAAAAATACCCCGATCTGAAAGTCATAATTTTTACCGATTATCCCTATCCGCAATACCGGACCAGGTGCATGGAAATTGGCGCGGATTACTTTTTTGATAAATCAACCGAAACTGAAAAAATGATTGATCAAATCAAACAATTAGCAAAGCAGGCAACGTAATATAAATGATAATAAGAGAGCTTTTGGGAGTTAACTAATGATCGTAAAAGCGCAAGATTTCACTTCATTTCTGATCAAATGCCAGCAGGAATCACTAGGTGGCTTTCAGCAGGTTATTGTTCCACGTAAATCGAATAATTCCGAAGATAAGCAATATTTATTTGAAGAGCTAAAACAGGGCGCCGAACCGGTGCTGGATGCTTTTCGTACGGTTGACCCGCTGCGAGTACTGTTTTACTTTTCCAGAGAAACCCTCATTCCTGTTGATAAAACCAAAAAACGATTGATTGTGGGTGCAAAAGGCTGTGATATGGCCGCGCTTCAAATTCTGGATAAAGCGCTGATTAATAACGACTTTATTGATCCGGTCTATAAAGCCTGGCGCGACCAGACGACCATAATCAGCACGGATTGTACCGAAATCAGTGACAGTTGCCATTGTAATCTTGTTGGTGGAAAACCCTATACCGATCAGAATTATGATATGAATCTGTCAAAAGTCGGACAATCCTATTTGATCACGGTCGGTTCAAAAAAAGGCGAGGAATTCGTCAAACTTTTAAAGGAAAATGTTCAACTCACCCAGCCGCAAGGCGATGAAAAGGACAAAATTAAGAAAAACCGGAAAAGTATTGAAGCAAGGCTGAATCAGCATAACGCCAAATATAACCGCTCAGACAATTATTCGGTCCTGCGAAAATCAGATATTGAGGGCTGGCTGGATGACGTAAAAAACTGCGTGGGTTGTGGCGGCTGTACCAATATTTGTCCAACTTGTTACTGTATAATTGTCAACGATGAAACCACGGGAAAAGAATTTGTTAAGGTCCGCAGCGCCGATTCCTGTCAGTTGCATGGCTATGCAAAGGTTGCCGGCGGCGATTCACCCCGTCACAAAATGTATCAGCGGTTTCGAAACCGTTATCTCTGCAAATTTGATTATATGAAGAGCAATTTTGATACGATTGGCTGTACCGGATGTGGCCGTTGCATCGATGTTTGTGCGGGTGAGATTGAATTCAGAGAAGTAGTGCAAAAACAGATGCAATTACCCAAAGCTCAGGAGTAATCGATGGCACAGACGAATCCTTATGAAGTGACCGCTGCAGAAATTTATGAAATAATTGAAGAATCACCGACGATTCGGACTATTCGGGTCAAGCCGGAAAAACCGATCCCTTTTAAAACCGGCCAGTTTATCGAACTCACGATTCCCAATATTGGAGAGGGGCCGTTTACACCATCGTCTTCGCATAATATCGCAGATGAAATGGATATTACTATTATGAAAACCGGTTTTGTGACGGATCATGTGCATAAAACCAACGTCGGTGATCGTATCGGGATTCGCGGGCCTTACGGTACGAATTACCCGATTAATGACTGGAAAGGCAAAGATGTTCTGATCATGGGCGGCGGGGTTGGCATGGCGCCGACCCGGTCATTGTTCCTGTCATTGCTGGATCAGATTGATGACTTCAACAGTATCACCTTTCTGGCCGGCGCCCGTACACCCAGGGACATGATCTATAAGCAGCATATTGATGGATGGAGAAAGATAGATAAGGTAAATTTTCTGCGGTCGGTAGATCGTGTTCCCGAGGGAGAAGCCTGGGATGAAGAGGTTTGCCTTATCACCAAACTACTTAATAAAATAAATATAGACCCGAAGGGCAATCCCGTCGTTGTTTGCGGTCCGCCGATCATGATGAAATTCGGTACGATGGACCTGCTGAAATACGGCTATGAAGATTGCAATATTTATCTCTCGATGGAAAAGAAAATGTATTGTGGTATTGGCCATTGCCGGCATTGCGTCATCGGTGAGTATTATGCTTGTAAAGATGGTCCCGTATTTACATACGATACCATCAAAAACGAGGAGAGTATCTGGGAATGAAACGTCTTTTAATCGATATTCCGGCCTTAATGGATTCCGGTCAGCCAATCGAAAATATTCGCTGCGAATATTTTTTTCACCGGAAAAACCAGGGGCAGTTTTCATTATTGGAAGTAGCTGAATTCGCGGTTTATTGCCGGCAGTGTACCGATGCTTTCTGCGTGTCGGCCTGCCCAAAAGAGGCGCTTGAACGTCAGGAAGACGGCATGATCAAGCGCTTTAATATGCGCTGCGTGGGGTGTAAAAGCTGTATTCTGGCCTGTCCTTTCGGGACGATTTTCCCGGAAGTCATTAATTATATTACAGCAAAATGTGATTTCTGTCTGAAGCAGCTGGAAGCAAATCCCGATTATCAACCGGCCTGCAGCAAAACAGCTCCATCGGGGACAATTACGTTGCAAGAAATCAGTGAAGACGATCCCGAAAACAATATCTACCTGTTTGGCGATCACCTGGCGATAAAAAGTCACCACTGGCGGAAAAAGGAGGATAAGGTATGATTGCGTGGATTCTTTTTCACCTTTTCGTCTTTCCGGGGATGCTGTTCACGGGCGTCCTGGGATTATTGGTCGGCTGGCTGGATCGGAAAGTCAGCGCCTGGTTTCAGTTTCGCGTTGGTCCGCCGCTGTTTCAGAACTTTAACGATTTCTTTAAACTCCTGGGCAAAGAAACTATTATTGTTAAAAGCGCGGTAAAATCCGTATTCGTTGTCGCTCCGTTGGCAGCTTTTGCTGTCTTGACACTGATCGCAACCATTATTGGCCTGGCGCTTTTTTACAATGAGGGATTTGCCGGTGATATGTTTGTTGTTATGTACCTTACCATGACATTTTCGGTGATGGTGATTCTGGGCGGATCATCGACTGGAAATGTGTACTCGAGTATTGGCGCCGGACGTGAAATGAAACTGCTTCTGGCTGATGAACTGGCATTCATCCTGGTTTTCCTGGTTCCAATTGTTAAATCCGGTTACCAGGTTCAATTTGATCAGATATTAGCCTATCAGCAAAATGCCGGCGCAATCATCGGCTCACCGTCGGGAATTATTGCATTTATTGTCGGGATTCTATGCATTCAGGCAAAGATGACCCTGGCGCCGTTTCATATTCCCGAAGCCGAAACTGAGCTTGTTGATGGACCATTCATGGAGTATTCCGGTCCGTTGCTGGCCTTCTGGAAACTGGATCACTACATGATGTATGTAATATTCCCGTTTCTGTTGGTTTTACTTTTCTTGGGTGGTTTCAACCTGACTGGAATTGGAATACTCTGGTCGGTGCTAAAGTATGTTGGCATTGTTGTCGTAATGATAATTATTAAAAATACAAATCCACGAATCCGAATTGACACTGCGTTGAACTTTTTCTGGAAATATGCCTCGCCACTGGCATTCATCGGTGTCATTTTAGCTGTTTTAGGAGTGTAGCATGGGATGGTATAATAAACGCTTAGCAAAATCACTCTGGGTGTTTCACATCAGCGGATCACCGTGTAACAACTGTGATATTGAGATCCTTGATCTGTTGACGCCGCGTTATGATGTGGAGCGATTGGGGATCAAACTGGTTGGTTCAATCCGGCATGCCGATGTCTTATTGGTCACCGGTATATTCAATCAGAAAATCGCACCAAAGATCAAGAAAATCTATGAACAGGCGCCAAAGCCAATATTTGTTGTCGCGGTAGGAACCTGTGTGAGTTCGGGCTGTTGTTTTAAAGAAAGCTATAATCGTGTTGAAAAGAGGGAAGAAGTAATTCCAATCGACATGTACGTTCCGGGTTGTCCACCCAAGCCTGAATCGATGATTGAAGCGGTTGCAAAACTGTTAGGAGTTCTCAATGGCTGAAGTTGAACAATTTATGAAAGATATGGGCGCGAAGATCCATGCCAAAATCGAGAAGAAACGCCGTTTATACTTTAATGTCAGCAACGACGACATTCAGGAAATCGCTGAATACCTGTTTAATAAGATAGGCTGCAGATTATCAACAGCAACAGCGATGGAAATGTATCATGGTATTGAGATTTTATATCATTTTTCCCATGATAAAACCGGTCAGTATTTTTGTCCCAGACTTGTCATTAAAGATAAAAAGAACCCGAAAGTAAATTCGATTACGTCAATCATTGAAGGCGCGATCTGGATAGAACGGGAAATGTTCGATCTTTGGGGAATCGATTTCATTGGACATCCAAGAATGGAAGAGTTATTGACAATTCATCATCCGGGAACCGTAAAAAATCCGCTGAGATTCAAGGAGGCTGCATGAAAGCAAATAAAATTCCGATCGGCCCGTTTCATCCTTTATTAGAAGAGGCTGAATATTTTGAACTAACCGTGGATGGTGAAACAGTCGTCGATATCGATATGGAAATCGGCTGGATGCATCGGGGGCATGAATATATTTCTGAAATGAAAACATTTACTCAGTCCATTTACCTGGTTGAAAGGATTTGCGGAATCTGTTCGACATCCCATCCGATTGCCTGCGTTCACGCCATTGAAGATATTGATAATATCGAAATCCCGCTACGTGCCCGGTATATTCGTACTTTAGTTGGCGAGCTTGAAAGAATTCACAGCCACTTGTTGTGGTTGGGGCTTGCCGGACATTTTATTGGCTATGACACACTATGGATGTGGGCCTGGAAATATCGTGAACCGGTGCTGGAAATGTTTGAGATTATTTCCGGTAATCGTAATCATTACGGCATGATGAGGGTTGGTGGTGTGGCTCAGGATGTGGATCCTGCGAAACTCATTGAGTTGCATAAGCATCTGGATATGATTGAAAAGAAAATGGTCATGATCGCCAAAGCGGCCAAAGATGATCCCGTTCTGAGATCCAGACTGAAGGGTGTCGGCGTACTTACTCATGAAGCTGCCGTTGCGTATTGTACCGTGGGACCAACGTCCAGAGCGTCAGGAGTGCCTGGTGATGTTCGGCTTGATGAACCGACCGACGCCTACGATTTGGTTGATTTTGAACGAATAGTACTACCGAACGGCGATGTTTATGATAAACTTGTTGTGAGAGTATTGGAAATTATCGAATCAATTAAGATTTGTCGTCAATGTTTAAGTAAGTTAGAAACGGTTACGGGGCCGATATTGAATAATGTGAAAGAAATATCTCCGGGGGAGGGGATAGGTCGCTACGAAGCGCCGCGTGGAGAGGTTTTTCACTATATCCGGTCCGATGGAACAAACCGTCCGATACGGCACAAGGTCAGGGCTCCCAGTTATGTCAATATTCCGAGTTTCAAGGCATCCTGTATAGGAATTCCGATTGCGGATGCCTTGATCACCCTGGCTTCTGTTGATCCTTGTTACTGCTGTACCGAGCGATCAATTAAAATCATTGATAAAAATCACGATTCATGTTCCTTTGATCTTATAAAAGCTTCTCGTGAAAAAACCGAACAAATTCGGAGGGAGATAAATGCAGATTAATGAACTAATATTATTAATAGCTGTTCCGTTAATAGTAGCAGTAATTAACATATTTCTCCCGGTAATATTACGGAAAGTGCTGAACTTTTTGTCACTTGCTTATCTGCTTTTTTTGAGCTATCAATTGTTTCGATTTGGAGCGGTGTCTGTTTCCCTGTATGATCAAGTGCTATTTAATGTCGATAAACTTAGTATTTTTATCCTGGTGTTTATTCAGATATTAAGTTTTATTATTCTGATATTCTCATTGAAAGGTGTTGAGAAAAATATCGAAAAGGCATTTTTCATATTATACCCATTAACAGTTGGATTCTGTAATGGCGTAATTGTAAGTGTACACTCCTTAAGCTTGCTGATATTCTGGGGATTAACCGGCATTACACTTTACCTGTTTGCCATTCTCGGAAACTCAAAAGACGCTCCGGATTCTGCAAAGAAAACGATGGTTGTTGTCGGTGGCAGTGATGTATTTCTGATTTTGGGACTGATCCTTATCTGGTTTTTAAATCCTAGTAAAGATTGGCAATTATTTAATGGATCGATACAATTAAACGGCTGGGTACCCTATATTGCCTTCTTCGGGTTGTTAATTGCAGCTTTTGCGAAAGCGGGAGGTTTTCCGCTGCACAGCTGGGTTCCGGATTTCAGTAAGGATTCCCCGGTTGAAAGTGTGGCCTTTTTACCGGCTTCATTAGATAAATTGCTTGGAATCTATCTGCTTGCCCGGATTGTATTGTCCATTTTTAAATTGCCACCTGTAATGTACTTGATCATTATTACATTAGGAGCATTGACTGTTATTACAGCCGTGATGATGGCTATGATCCAGCATAATGGTCGCAAACTGCTTGGATACCATGCTGTCAGTCAGGTCGGCTATATGATAATGGGGGTTGGCAGTGGCAGTGTATTAGCCATTATGGGAGGATTATTCCATATGGTTAATCATACTATTTATAAGTCAAATCTCTTTTTATCATTAGGATCTGTTGAGAAACAGACCGGAACAAATAACCTGGATGAATTGGGTGGTCTTGGAAGTAAAATGCCGATTACATTTGTAACGGCACTAATTGGCGCATTTGCGATTTCGGGCATTCCGCCCTTTAATGGATTTTATTCCAAATGGATGATATATCAGGGAATACTTGACCTAGCAAAGGGATCTTCAGCCGGTTTTCAAATCTGGTTACTGATCTGCCTGATTCTGGCGATATTTGGAAGCGCTTTGACATTAGCCAGTTTTATGAAATTCATCCATGCGATTTTCCTGGGAAGAAGACCGGAAAAATTGGATAATATACAGAAAGCACCTGCAAATCAGTGGATCGCAACCGGAATATTAGCAACACTGTGTATCGTGTTCGGTTTGTTTGCGATGCAAATCCCGATCAAACATTTTATACGTCCAATTATTAATGAGTACGGTTTAGAAGTACCGGTAATGCTCGGCTACTACAATCCAACATTAGTGCTGCTGCTCTTTGGTTCTGTGCTGTTGCTTGGATTATTGATCTACTGGGGAGTGCGAAAAGTTCGTTTTGACGAAATTTATCTGGGTGGTATGGATGCGCTGGAACATTTTAGAGTAACGGGAACAGAATTCTATAATGAAATTCGCAATATGAAACCGTTAAAGGGCATCTATAACGGAGCCGAAAAGAAATACTTCGATATTTATGACGTCGGCAGTAAGTGTTCTTTCTCAATAACCCGGTTTTTTAAAGCAATTCATAACGGACAGCTGCAGTTATACAATTTATGGATTGTGCTGGGAATGCTGATTCTTTTGTGGGTAGTACTATAAATGAACGTTAATTCAATTACATATCAGGAGGATTAAATGCCTGTAGAAACCTGGTTGATCTTTATTCTTGGATTTATGATTTTAGGATCGATCATAGCACTGGAGTTGAAAGATCTGCTATCAGCGGTTATCTCGATCGGAATTGTCGGCCTTGGCGTATCCCTTGCCTTTCTTTTCCTGCAAGCGCTGGACCTGGCGATCGTTCAATTCCTCTTTGAGATATTTGCATTGATCATACTTGTCAGAGCATTTATTGGAAAAGAATATCATATTCAGGAGCCATCCAGATCACACATTGTGCAGTCGGTAGTCACGATCGTCGTTTTATTACTGATACTCGTGATGAGTATTAATATGTTTAAAGCGTTACCCAGTTTTGGACATCCGATATTCTCAACGGCAAAACATTATGTTGAGAATGGCGGTCGGGAAACCGGGGCTGCAAATATTGTCACAGCGATTATTCTGGATTACCGTGCTTATGACACACTCGGCGAAGTGACTGTGCTTTTTACCGCAATCCTGGGAGCGTTAACAATCTTACGAACCAAGAAATCCAATGGACTGGCAGGAGGTGATAATGAAGCAAACTGAAGGAATGACACTGATTGTCAAAACAGTCACGAGAATCAGTGTTTGGTTAATCCTGCTCTATGGAATTTATATCATACTGCATGGGCATTTAAGCCCGGGCGGTGGATTCGCCGGCGGAGTTATCATTGCTTTGGCATTTCTGAATGTAATGCTGGCGTATGGCCGGAATTTTATCAAACGCTGGGTTAACATTGGATTTTTACATGATTTAGAATCATCCAGTGCTGCGCTCTTTCTAGCGGTCGGGATTCTAGGAATGGCGATTGGCGGCGGTTTTCTGGCAAACTTCATTAGCCATGGTAAACTGTTTAATCTGTTAAGTGCCGGGACAATTCCCGTCCTGAACATTATTATCAGCGTAAAAGTCAGTATGGGACTGTTTGTAGTTGTGTGGACCTTATCGGTATTTCATTTAGATAAAGGGGGAAAAGAAGAATGATTGTATATATACTCTGTTTCACCCTGTTTTTGGTTGGAATTTATGGGGCGTTGACAAAACGGGACCTGATCAAAATTATCCTGTCTCTTGGCATTATGGGCTATGCGGTAAATCTGATGATAATTTTATTCGCATATAAAGAGGGGGGTAGTTTTGCCATTTTGGTAAAAGATGGCATTAATTCCAATATGGTTGATCCGCTGCCACAGGCGTTGATTCTAACATCGATCGTAATCGAATTGGGAATCACGGCAATGTTGGTTGCGCTGTCAATCAGATTATTTCAGAAGTATAAGACATTCGATATCACTAAAATTAGGAGGTTGTCAGGATGATCCTCCCATTTTTAATTATAATTCCGTTACTGGCCGCATTTCTGATCACCCTGATTTCCGGTGAAAAGGATAATTGGGCCATCGTGTTGTCAGTATTGGCAGAAATGTCGCTGCTGACATTAGCACTGTTCAGTTTTTTTACGACCGGATATGACACCTTCGTCTATGAGATGAGCGGATGGAAAATTCCGCTGACGATTTGTCTGGTCCAGGATGCGCTTTCGGGTTTTATGCTGGTGATCGTAAACCTGATCGCGTTAACCTCACTTATGTTTTCTATCAGTTATATCCGTCAGTATTCGAGCCCCTGGAAGTATTACGCTCTGTTTATGCTGCTAATCACGGGTATGAACGGGGTAATTGCAACCGGCGATATTTTCAATTTATTTGTATTTATGGAAATCGCACTGTTTGCGGCCTATGCATTGGTCGCCTTTGGCGCGAAAGCCGAAGAATATGAGGCAGCCTTCAAATATGCCGTGATGGGATCGATCTCATCTACCTTGATTCTGCTGGGTATCGGAATTCTTTACGCCAGTACGTCGACCCTGACAATGGCCCATATCGCTGCCGAGTTGCAGACAAAAGATCCACAGGTGACATACTGGGTAGCCGCTGTATTTTTGGTTGGATTTGGTCTGAAGTCTGCTGTCATGCCGTTCCACGCCTGGTTGCCGGACGCCCATTCGTCAGCGCCTGCTCCAATATCATCAATGCTTTCCGGTGTGCTGATTAAAGCGCTGGGGATTTATGCCATCATCCGAATATTCTTTAATATATTTGGAGCGCCACCGGTATTTTTGATGATTTTCATGGTACTCGGATCAATCTCGATCATTGTTGCATCCTATCTGGCATTAGGGCAGTGGGATTTAAAGCGGCTGCTGGCCTACAGTAGTATCAGCCAGATCGGTTTTATATTATTAGGTCTGGGTATTGGTACTAAATTAGCAATTCTGGGCGCCGTATTTCACATTCTGAACCATGCGATATTCAAGTCGCTTCTATTTTATAATGCCGGTTCGGTGGAAATGGCGCTTGGCACCCGCGATCTCCGAAAGATGGGTAATTTGAGAGGCGCATTGCCGGTAACAACAAGCACGTCGATGATCGCCAGTCTGTCGGTAGCGGGTTTGCCACCGTTTAACGGTTTTTTCAGTAAACTGATTATTATCATCGCAGCGGTACAATCACAACATATTATATATGCAATTATCGCTGTAATTGGCAGTCTGCTGACACTGGCTTATTTTATGAAAGTCCAGCGCTATGGATTCCATGGCGAAACGGTTATCAATGAAATAAAAAAACCAGTCAGTCTGGGGATGAAATCAGCGATGATCATTCTCGCGGTTTTATGTGTTGTTGTCAGTATTCTGATTATTCCCGGCATTAGAGAAATCACACTGGATCCGGTTGTGTCGGTCATTATAAGTAAAACCGGGTACATTCAAGCGGTGATAGGAAGGTAGCATGAAAATACAACAACGCAGTAGAATATATGTTTTTATCTTTTCTTTTTTAGTCTGGATTGCATTAACCAGTATAACGGATATCCAGGAAGTCATTGCCGGTTTACTGGTAGCGGTTCTGGTCAGCATTGTTGCCGGTAAATTCCTGATCACATCGGAAAAAAGTGGACATATTTTTAAACGGATTTTATCGTTGATTCACTACCTGTTCAAGTTCCTCTGGGAAATGGCCAAGGCCAATCTGCATGTTGCTTTTATCGTCATTCATCCCAGTTTGCCAATTAAGCCGGGAATCGTAAAAATTAAAACCAATCTGACAAAAGATTCGGCGATTACTGTTTTAACAAATTCAATTACATTGACTCCCGGAACACTGACGGTGGATGTAAACCTGGAAACGAAAGAGATTTATGTTCACTGGATTGACGTCCTTTCGACTGATGTTGATAAAAATACAAAGACCATTGGTGGAAAATTTGAAACACTACTTACGGAGGTCTTCGAATGAAACTATTACGATGGTTACTGGGCCTGTTATTTATCGCAGCGTTCCTATATGGAAATTTCTTTATATATGACGGACTCATTCTCTATAAACTGATAAATGTAATTCTGTTTTGTGTAGTATTTGTTCTGTATCGTGTATTGTTTGGGCCAACTGCCGCCGACAGAATTGTAGCAGTCGATATTATGGGTATATTAATTGTTGGCTTGCTGGCTATACTCGGTTTGGTTTATGAGCAGTCATTTTTTATGGATATCGGACTGATCTGGGCATTGTTAAGTTTTATTGCCTCGCTGGCTTTTGCCAAGGTTCTGGAAGGGAGGTATTTAGATGACTAGAGAATTAATCGGAATGATTTTTATCCTTTTGGGCATTATGTTTGATTTCTTCGGGGTTCTTGGACTGGTCCGATTACCCGATGTATATAATCGTCTCCAGGCAGCCACAAAGTGTGTGACTTTCGGCTCTGCCGGGATTTTGTTTGGCGTATTCATTATTCAGGGATTCAATAATTTTGGTTTTAAAGTCATACTTGGAATCGTGTTTATTTTTCTGACATCACCTGTCTCAGCCCATGCCATTTCCCGGGCGGCCCATCGGAGTAAAATTCCATTGGCAAAGGAATCAGTAGTAGACCAATATCAAGAAGATAACGAATTAAAGGATTAGTTATGTTTCTTCCAAAATTACGCGAAGTAACCGAAGCGCTGAAATCACTGTTTTCTCCTGCTTATACCATAAAATTTCCATTCAAACCCTATGTCGCTCCAGAGGAGTACCGCGGTTATCCAAAGTTTTATGAAGATGGCTGTATTGGCTGTGGTACATGTGCGCAAGTATGTCCGACGAATGCCATTGATATTATCGATGACCTTAAAACCGGTAACCGTAAACTGGTACTTGATTATGCCTCATGTTCACAGTGTGGACAGTGTGAAGAAAAATGTATCACAAATGAAGGTATCAAGTTATCAAGCAACTATGTTTTATCTACGCCGGATCTTAAAGCACCGGAAGTATTTGAAATAGTCGAGAAAAGCCTGGCAATTTGTGAAGCTTGCGGAAAAGGTTTTGCCTGCCACGATCACCTTTTATTCGTAAAGGAACGTCTTGGCGCGAAAGCCTATGCTCATCCAAACCTGCTGATCGAAACACAACGCCAATTCACCGATCTAAAACCATCTGCAATCAAGGACCATATTCGTCGTGAAGATTTGATTAAAATGGTCTGTCCGGTTTGCCGGCATAAAACTGTTGTCTCGGATGAATTTTAAGGAATTTCAGAAGAAACTAGGTCCAATAATAAATAAGAAAATTGTGATGGTGGGGCTGGGCAATCCTATGCGTCGTGATGATCAATCCGGGTTAGTTTTATTGGAAGAAATTCAAAAGCGGAAACTTCTGAGTGGAGCAAATTTTGTTTTTGCGAATACTACGCCGGAAAACCATCTTGAAAAAATAGTGTCTCTGCAACCGGAAATAGTCATTTTTGTTGATACTGTAAAAATGCAACAATCTCCCGGAACAATCGAGGAAATTCTCTCAAATCAAGTCGAAACAAAAGGATTTAGTACCCATAGCTACTCGATTAAACTTGTAGAAAATTATCTTCGGCTCGAAGGTATCGGGCAGTTTATGTATATTGGTATTGAACCCGGTGATATGGGAATGGGCGAATTCCTGACAACTCCAGTCAAAGAAGGTATTGAATCATTTTTCAATTAATCTATGTTTACTAACGGGAAAAATAATAAACCGGCAATCTTAATTCTACCGTTTCACACGTTAGATACGCTGCGAACAAGAATTGGCTGGATCATAAATATTCGCTGGGTGACCATATTCGGTTTGCTTTCAGCAATTCCGATTGGCCAGCGGATGTTGCATTTCCAGATAGCATACCCGCAACTCTATATTATTTCATCAATGTTGGTCGGGCTGAACCTGGTCTATTTTTTTCTGTTTCGCTACTACCCGTTTAAGAGTTTCAGGCAGGAATTTGCGTTCACTGAAGTTCAACTCGTTGTTGATCTGATCATTATATCGTTTCTTGTACATTATATCGGTGGCATCGGGAATCCGTTCTTCTTTATTTATATCGTAAATATTATTATCTCCGGGGTCTTATTTTTAGGCAATGTGCCCTATGTCAACGCTGTCATAGCGGTATTATTATTAACTATCTGGAGCGTTCTTGAATACAATGGTATTGTCCAGAATTACACAATCCGGGCCGAGCCGATACGGCTATCCGTTCTTATTACGTCACTTTGTGCATTTTATATATTAATATTTACCGCGACTTATGTAATTAAGGACTTTATTTCCGGGTATCGGCACCTGAAAAAACTCATTGACGAAAAGAGTGAACAATTAGAAGAAACAATAAAAGAGCGTGATAAGATATTCAGGTTTACGGCCCATGAACTAAAATCACCATTAACGACATTGCGCAGTATGCTGGCGGTGATTGAAGAATTGTATTCGAAAAAAATGGATGCTGAAGTTGCTGATCTGATTAGCCGGGCTGTTGTTCGCACTGACCAGGTACTGGATATGGTAAAAGACATGATCGACGTAACTCAATATCGGCATGGCGTCAGTGAAAGGATTATTGAAAATATTGATTTTAATAGCTGGATCCAGCGAATTGTATCACAGTTTCGTGTTTATGCGGACAGAAAATCAATCACCATTACTGTAAAGAAACTAACACCTGCTATGAGTATACTTTTCGACGGTCAGGCATTGGAAAAAGTACTCACTAATCTCGTTAACAATGCCATTCGATACAGCCCGGAAAATGCCTCAATAACGGTGACACCATTCTATAAACGCTTAATCTATGGATTTTCGGTATCTGATACAGGGATTGGAATTTCTGAAAAAGATTTGCCCAAAATCTTTGATGAATTCTTTCGCAGTAAAAATGCCCGGGAAATGGAAAGACTGGGGACCGGTCTAGGATTATCACTTATTAAGCAGATAGTCGACCATATTGGCGGAAAAATATTTGTGGAAAGTGAATTGGGAAAAGGGAGTACCTTTACAGTTGAAATTCCGTTAATTAAATCTGGTTGATTCGGAATATTTTTTTAGATTATAGTAGCACGAATATTTTATACGTGCTACAGGAGAAGGAAAATGGATGCATTAAAACGATTTGGGATTTCTTTGCCGGCTGGGCTCTTAAACCGGTTTGACAGGGAAATTACCGAAAAAGGGTATCAAAACCGGTCTGAAGCATTCCGCGATCTGATTCGCCAATATCTTGTCAAACGTGATCTTGACAAGAACGAGGAGATTGTTGGGGTATTATCCCTTGTCTATGATCATCACGTGCCCAGCCTATCAAACCATTTAAACGATCTTCAGCATAACTATCATGAACATATTTTATCAAACACACATATTCATTTAGACCATCAAAATTGTCTTGAAGTTATAATTTTGAAAGGACGCTATAGCGACGTAAAAAGACTTTCTGACAGAATTATTGGAACGCGTGGCGTTAAACATGGCGATTTAAGTTTTACATCAACCGGTAAAAATCTTACAGGAGTTTAAGAAAGGAATTATAATGAAAAATGGTCTATTACTATTCATAACAGTTTCATTAATCAATTCAGTATTTGCATCTATGCCGGTTTTTCGGGATACTCTGAAAGTATATCCCTTTGATCCGGTTGTTGTGACCGGAACACGGATCGAAATGCCCAAGAAAGATTTACCGGTGGCGTTATCAGTTATTACAAGCACCGTAATTGATGAACAGAATTACAAACCACTTCTGGATCTTGTTTCAGAAAATGTTCCGGGTCTGTTTGTCACCCAGCGGACCAATCTTGGTTACGGTGTTTCCAGTGGCTCGGGAGGACAGATATCAATCAGGGGAATTGGTGGTTACCCAAATACTCAGGTGGCTGTATTAATTGACGGCAGACCGGATATTATGGGCCTCTTTGGTCACGCATTAGGAGACGCCTATTTCATGCATGATGTTGAAAAAATTGAGGTGATCCGTGGACCGGCCTCGGTTCTATACGGTTCCAATGCCATGGGCGGCGCTATCAATATTATTCCCCGACATGAGCACCAAAACGGATTTCATCTGTATGCGCCAATCACTTACGGCAATTACAATACAAGCCAATCATTTGTTCGAAACACGTATAGTAACGGTAATTTCGGATATTCGCTATCCCTGGGATACCGGAATAGTGACGGTTTTCGGACTGATGCCAATGACTCGTACTATTCAACAAGCGGTAATCTGGAATTGCATAGTACCATTAACGATCATTTAAAAATAATTTTAAACAGCTACATATCAAATTCCGATATTAATGATCCCGGTCAAGTCACCGCTCCGTCAGATACTCAATTATACAAGATTGATCGAAGGGGAGGTGACCTTACATTAAAACACTCCTTTGAAAGAATAATCGGGGAGTTGAAAGTACATTACAATTCCGGGTATCATGACATATTTGATGGATATAAATCCGATGATTATACGACAGGAATTCTTTTGACTGAGACATTTCAAATAAACAGCAATTCCCGAATTAGCGGCGGAATTGATCTGAAAAATTACGGTGGTAAAGCGCTGTTATATGGTTCTTGGCTCGAACACGATGTCAGTGAACAAAGTATTTATACAACCTTTCATCAAAAAATATTATACCGGATAAATGTTGATGGGGGTATTCGGTACACCGATCACAGCATAGCCGGGAATCTTTTTATTCCGGCGATTGGTCTAACGGCGGTCTTACCTTTACAGTTTATCGTGAAAACTCAATATTCCGAGGGATACCGCAATCCTACTATTAATGAATTATATCTATTTCCTACAACAGAAGTGCGACCAGGACCTTCAACAACTGAGTTAAAACAGGAAACGACAACTAATTACGAGTTTTCGGTAGAAAAACAATTCACAAACCGTTTGACTTCCACGCTGACCGTATACAGGACAAACGCTGAAAATTTCATTCAAAAAGGATTTGTGAATGGCGGGCCTTTGTATCAGAACACCGGTGAAATTACTATCAATGGCGTTGAGATTGACGGTCAATTACTGCTACCCCCAAGAATAGCTTTAAACTGGTCCATCAGTTCATCGTCTTATTCTCAGTTAATCAATGGCAGCCCCGGTGAAAAAGCCAATATCGCTATGCGTGTCAAAGCAACAAAGGATCTGATCTTTGGAATACAGGGACAATGGATCAATAATCTTTACAGCGATTCAAATCCCTATGACTATCAGATAAACTCAGTTCGGTTGGATTCATATACACTGGTCAATATTAACGCAAACTGGAATGTAAATGATTATTTGTCATTATCGGCAAAAATTAATAATGTGTTTGATGAAGGTTATGAGACTATGTATGGCTATCCGATGCCTGGACGTAATTTTACGATTGGTATAACAGTGAAATATTAATAATATACAGGTAACAGATGAATTTATCTTCATATAAACAACATCAGCATTTTTTCAATCAAAAAGCCGAAACCTGGACAATCTCAGATAATCAGATTCAGTTTATCAGACAGATGGGGAAACTGATTGATTTTAAAGGTGCTGAGACTGTTCTGGATATTGGATGCGGGACCGGTAACTTATTTAAATATTTAATTGATTATTTACCTTATGGAAAAATAATTGGTATTGACTTCGCTTTTAATATGCTGCGTAAATGTCCTGAACATTATCCGGGTAAAATATGTACAGTCCAGTCACTCGCCGAACAATTGCCCGTGCGAACTTCAAGTTCTGATATTGTATTAAATTATTGCCTATACCCTCATCTGAAATACAAACATACAGCACTTCAGGAGTTTCACCGAATCCTTAAACCCAATGGAAAATACTATATCATTCATCCACAGGGTAGTCATGAAGTTAACTGCATTCACAACAAAATCGGTGCACCGGTATGTTATGATTTTATAGAGCCGATTGATTCTGTTAAAACAATGCTTCAGATCAATGACTTTAAAGTGCTAAAGGCAATTGATAAACCGAATATATTTTTTATTGAAGCTGTAAAAAACAATCAGACATAAGACTGTAAGGGATTGTCCCAAATATTTGAATAATAACAGAGTGAAGTTTATTTTTGGACTGTAAAATTGCGGACCCAGTCTATATATGCCAGATTGCTATAAATTATTTCGGTCCGTTCGTTGTCATTGAAGTCTTTATCAAGTTCATAGGCTTCTTCCAGATAGCTGGTCGCATCCAATAAAATGGGAAGATGTTTCTTAAATATTTGCTTTGTCTCTTTAATATACACAATTTTTGCAGGGCCGCGGCGCATATTTTCAACGGTTTGCATGCGATTATTGTAATTGGTGTTTTGTTTAAATTCTTCGATAGAATAATACCCAATATTATTTAATTGCCAGGCAGCGATATCATCTCTGGACACTTCCATAGCATAGAAAGCGGCTTTCTTTAAATAATCTTTAAGTAAAGAATAATTCCCCTGGATAAGTGCGGAATCAGCGGAGTTCTTGGCTGTATAAAAATCATTCCACATTTCCTCAATAGTACGATTGAGACCTGACGTATCTTGCGGTATCTGCTTTTGAATGATCTTGACTGTATCGACACCTTTTACCGGAGGATTATGAGTATTATCGGGGCTGGATTTTGTACACATTATCCACAGAGTTGAAAACAACAGAAAAACGAGTAACTTCCAAATTAATCGTCTGGTAGAAAGTGATTGAATGATCGTGTTCTTAGACCAGCGCATACTTACTTAAAACCAATTTCTCACAGAGATCATGCAACTCAACTATTCATTAATAACTGGTATAAGACTAACCAAAATAAACGGAATCAGCAAGGAATAATTTATTCATCAGTAAGATTTTCCCGAATCATCGACCATAGGAACAAAACGAACCGGAATACTTTTTTCCGCTATTAGGTATCCGTTTTGTTTTCGGTATATGATTAGATTTTGAGCGGTTGCAGGTCCATGGGGAATAACTAATCTGCCACCGTCGATCAATTGACTGGCCAGCTGATCCGGCAGATCAGATGGAGCACAGGTAACGATAATTGCATTGTAGGGAGCATGTTCATTCCAGCCTAAATACCCATCGCCTGTTTTAAAGAAAATATTTTGATAACCTAAATCCTTTAATTGAGTTTTGGCTCGTTGGGCAAGTGTGGCATTAATTTCCACAGTAAAAACAGAATCGCAGATTTCAGCCAGAACAGCGGCCTGATAGCCTGATCCAGTACCGACTTCCAATACCTTATCCGTTGTTTTTAATTCGGCCAATTCGGTCATCAGCGCCACAATATAGGGCTGTGATATGGTTTGATTTTCTTCGATCGGCAAAGGACGATCGGCATATGAAAATCGTTGATAATTCTCTGGTACAAATAGATGACGTGGAACAGTACGCATGGCCGCCAAAACGCGAGAATCACTGATGCCTCTTGATATGATTTGATTTTTAACCATCTGTGAACGATATCTTTCAAACCGATCATCTTTGGAAGATCGACCGCAGGCTGTTGTGCAGATGAGTGACACTGCTGCGATTAAAGGAAATAAAATTATTCGGTGGTTTCGAGTATTTTTCATTTAAATGAAAATAGTTAAACAAACTGTTTTATGCAACTCGTGATTTAAAATTTTGGGCAGATCAATATTTCAGAGTATATTTATTGAAATTGGGAGTACCTATGATTATATATCTGCATGGATTCGGCAGCGACGGAAACGCTTTTAAAGCTCGGCTAATCAAGAGATTATACCCTGAAATTCCGATTTTCTCTCCCGACCTGCCTTTTGAACCTGGTAAAGCAATTTCACTTGTTAAGACATTAATTGAACAAAAAACCGACAAAGACAAATGTCTGATTATCGGAAGCAGTCTTGGAGGATTTTATGCGCTACATTTAAGTGTCATCCTAAATGTTCCAGCCGTTCTATTGAATCCCACTGTCCAGCCGGTAAAGGATCTGAAAAAACGAATTGAGAACGAAACAGATTTCGATCCCCAATTACTTAAGGGCTGGGAAAATGATTATTTAAAACAAATGAAAGCCCTGTATCATGAACCGGAAAATATTCGGAATTGTAACGTGCATGTCTATTTAAACCGGGATGATGAGTTATTGAATTACAAAATTGCACAAAATTATTTTGAGAAATGCGGGTGTAAATTGACTATCAATGATACGGGAGGACATGTATTTTTAAATTTCACGAACATATTACCCGAAATCATTGATTACTACCACAATCTATAACATATATATTTTCAAATTGCCTTATATTACTGACTGATATTTTACTTATGGGGCTTTCGACATTTGAAATAAAATAAATGTACCGATTATTTTGATAAGAAAACTTTGTAGATTATTTTCGTTAGCGGGGAAAAAAGAAATTTTCAGGATATAAATGAAAAAAATAATTACCTACGGAACATTTGATCTTTTCCATTTCGGACATCTGCGGCTTTTACAGCGAGCAAAAGCATTGGGAGATTACCTGGTTGTTGCTGTTTCGACAGATGAATTCAATGCAGTAAAAGGGAAAAAATGCACATATCCTTATGAGCACCGGGCAAAAATCGTAGAAGCGATCAAATATGTAGATGAAGTTATTCCTGAACATATCTGGGAACAGAAGATTGACGATGTTAAAACACATGACATCGATATATTTGTCATGGGGGATGACTGGAAAGGAAAATTCGATTTTCTGAAAGACTATTGTGAAGTTGTGTACCTGGAGAGAACAAAAGATATTTCAACAACCCAGGTGAAAACCACTATTATCAATGGAAAATGATTAATGCATAATCAACTGAATTAATTGACAAGACATATTATGACAAAAATAAATATCTTTAATACACTTATCAAAAGAAATCGTAATAATTATTTGCCAGATGAACAATGGATTAAAGAGAAGGATCATAAATCCATAGTGATTCATCATTACTGTCCTCGCACGTTTAATGCCGGTGATCATTTCGTTGTTTTATCAATACGTAAACATATATCCAGATTGTTACCAAATGCAGTTTTTGTTCCTAAAGCAGTTGCCTATAATCGGGGATGGGGAAAGCCTATCGGACTGAATGGTGAGAATATTCGAATTAGTAATGAATACGCAGATGCTGTAATCATAGGTGGTAGTGATCAATACTATAAATGGTCTCCAAGAATTCTTGCTGGTGAGATTGAAAACTTAATTCCCCCATTGTTTCTAATAGGTTTGGGGGCTTCTTCAAAAGACCTTGATAGTCTACCTTTTTTAGGCAACGATACATATAGAAAAGACATTCTTGCAGTCAATCAGAAATCTCGATTATCATCAGTAAGGGATATCAGAACAAGGGAATTTTTAGAAAATCTTGGATATATGGACTCGATAGTTACAGGCTGCCCAGCGTTATATCTATTTGATGAAAACCTACACGTAAACTTGCAATCTAAAAATATCCTGTTAACATTTCCATACCCAGTCATTCGAAAAAAAACTCAAGAAAATAAATATCAAATACTTATCAAACTAGTCAAGAATATCATCCCTTTCATTTCCGCATCTGGATTCGATCCAATAATTGTATGCCACGACGATCGGGACGTCCCTGCAGCTCAAAAATTATTTCCTGATCAACTTATATTTTTTTCAAATTATACTCATGACTATTTTCAATTGTATAAAAATGCCAAAATGGTTATTGGTTCGAGATTACACGCTACTATTCTTGCACTCAGTCAGGGCACTCCTGCAATTAACATCAATCTCGACATCAGAGGACAAGGCTTTTCCGAAACGTTCGGTCTGACTAAATGGAATATTAATTACACTGAAAATGATATTGAAGAAAGATTAGTATCAAATATCAACCAACTTCTTTCAGGTAACTTATCAGATTTTATTAACTTTCAAAAGGAACGTGATCATCACCATCAAATATTTTTAAAATTTATTAAAGAAACAGTGAAAATAATCCTGAATAATTAATAAGATGAATATTCTCTATATATCATCTAAAAAAAGATGGGGTGGTGTAACCAGTTGGATGGATATTACTGCAAAGGGTCTAAAAAATAAAGGTCATTCTGTTTGGATTTTATCACATCCAAATTCCAAATATAACGAGATTGTTAATTTTCCGGATAGTGTAATATCTGCGAAATTGGGAATGAACTATAATCCAATTACGATTGTAAAAATAGTATTCTTGATAAAAAAATATAACATCGATCTTCTGGTAACAAATATCGATAAAGAAGTCGCAATTGGAGGGATCGCCGGCAGATTATGTAAAATACCAAACATCCGAAGAATAGGAAGAGAGGACGATTTTAGTAACAAACCAAGGAAAATATGGAACCATAAACATTTAGTCGATAAATCAATTGTTCCGTGTAATTATATCAGAGACAAGATTATCCACAAATACTCCTATCTCAATAAGAGTGACTTTACAACAATTTACAATGGACGTAATATTAGTACCTTCACAGACGAAGACATATTCCGACTTAAAAACTTATGGAAGGTAAAAAAAGACGAACAAATTATTGGTATGACATGCCAATTGTTAAAAATTAAATATGTCGAACACTTAATTCAGGCATTTTCAACAATATCAGATATCAACCCATTATGGAAACTTGTTATTACAGGAGAAGGACCTGAAAAACAAAATTTATTAAAACTGGTAAAACAGTTGGATTTAGAAAAAAAAGTAGTATTTGCCGGTTTTTCTGATACTCCCTTACTAAATGCATCTGCGTATGATATAGGTGTACTGACATCTAAATTAGAAGGATTCCCAAATAGTATTGTTGAATATTTCTCAGCAGGAAAACCTGTCATCGCAACCAATGTTGGTGGGAATAGCGAAATTGTGCGCGATTCAGTTAATGGTTTTTTAATTCCTTTCGGTGATATACATATTTTGTCTGAAAAATTATCATTACTAATTAATAATCTGAAACTACGGAACGAAATGTCAAAGCAGGCTACTCTCACAATAGAAACCAATTTTACTGAAGATAAGATGATTGATGAACTCGAAAAATATTTCTTAAAAACAATATACACTGAAGATGTTTGAATATATTAAACTTATTTATTATTTAATCAGACCAAAGACAATCTTTATTCGAAAGTTTTCTAATGCCATGGGCGATACATTATTATTAACGATCGCTCTTCAGGGAATACGAAAACAAAATCCTAAGCATAAGGTCGTTTTAGAGGCGAAATGGCATGAATTATTCAAGAACAATCCAAACTTTGATTGGATTACAGATCGTCATATCAGGACAACAAAAAGACATATTAAACCTAAATATTATCTGTATCCGAATTCGACGGTACCTATCTATGAACAGGTTAGTAAATATGTGAGTGATCAAGACGTCTATTATCCAAAAATGTATCTGGATGAAAATGAAATTGGCTTAGTTAAAGAAAAATATCCCTACGCTTATATAGTTATCTGTCCACATGGGAAAAGAAAATTCAGTGCCAATCGAAAAGAATGGGGAATCGATAAATTTCAGGTTGTCCGAAATCATTTTTCCAATATATATTTCATCCAAATTGGAATAAAAGATGACGAACTTTTAAATGACGTCATCGATGCTCGCGGGGAAAATATTCGAGAAAGTGCCTTGATAATAAAAAATGCAATGTTCTTTATCGGTTTAGAGGGTGGGCTTATGCACATTGCAAAAGCAGTTGGTGCTCGCTCTGTTATTATTTACGGTGGATTTATTAATAAAGCATTGTCTGAGTACAATGAAAATATCAATATATCAAATATGGTTGATTGTTCACCCTGCTTTTCCTCCGAAAAAAAACATGTGGATTGCCCTACTATGAAATGCATGATTGGTATAAATCCAGATAAAGTGATTCAAGAAATAGAACAAGAATTTAAATTGATGTAACATTAAAAGGATAAGCATGAAAATTAATGTCTCAATTGGTGAAATTGTCGACAAGCTAACAATACTGTCGATTAAAATTGATAAGTTTAAGAGTCCCGATAAACTCGCAAATGTTAAGAAAGAATACGATATTCTGTCAGTCGAAATAGAAAAGTCTGGTATTGCAGTTGGTTCCGAGGATTTTAATGCTTTAAAAGAAATCAATCTCAAATTATGGCAAATTGAGGATGCGATTCGTGTTAAAGAATCAAACAGGGAATTTGATGATGAATTTATTAAATTAGCCCGGAGTGTTTATTTTACTAATGATGAAAGAGCTGCTGTTAAAAAGCAAATTAACTTAAAATTCAACTCCAATCTCATCGAAGAGAAGGAGTACGTTAAATACAAGTGAACACAAAAAAATCAAACCATCTCCGGCCGATTGAAGACTGTATTTCAAAAAATGATCTTGCCAGCATCCGCAAAATTCTAATCATTCAGTACAAACCCTTTGGCGATGTCCTGTTGAATACCGGCTATTTGCCGACATTACGAAATCAATTCCCCAATGCCCAGATAGACTATTTGGTCCAAAAACCCTATAAAACAGTACTTGAAGATAATCCCAATATTAATAAACTGCTGTTAATGGAAAAAAAGAAGAAAAAAACATTCTCGTATTTTGCAGAGCGGTTGCGAATTATTCATCTGGTTCGAAAAGAAAGATATGATGTCATTGTTGATCAGCTGCGGGGTCCAGGCTCTGCCCAGATAACCAT
>JAHJGX010000162.1 GCA_018824205.1 bacterium | reverse complement strand
CTTCGGAAAGCTAACAGTTTTCACCAGGCTTTGATCGACCGTCTGCCAGGGTTGCCAGCTCGCCTTTTCAGAAAACGTTAATATGGCTTTTTCGTTCAGAGTAAAACGTTCTATTCCGCTATTTTCCATTTCATTTCCGGAAGAAACGGCCGGCATATCCGCCGGGAATTCTTCACCCAACCACATCTCAAATCGGGTGGTTATCAGGGTCTGCTCCACAAAATCCGTGGCATTGACAATCAGAAAACTGCCGTGAACGGTATTGAGTTCCTTGAACACGCGCAGCAGTGCCCGAATCCCAGCGGAACTCAGAAAAACCATCCCGGAAGCATCAATGATTACATGATGCTGACCCCTCCGGATATGTAGAAAAAGTTCATCGGTAAAGTAATCCGCCCAGGCAGCATCCAGCCGTCCTATTGCCCGTATAAGCAGATATTTTCCTCGTTGTTCATGTTCAATTTTCATGGTGTATCCTGTTACTATTTGGGTGTATATATCGTCGCTTTTTCCATTAATTCTTTTGATAGCCGGAGTTTGTACTTCTCTGCCAGTTCCGGATTAAGAATAAGTTTTTCGGATTGGGTATTGTTAAAAGGAATATCTTTTGGATTTTCACCTTTAAGGATCCGGACGGCTTTTTCGGCCGCCTCCAGTCCGGCATCGTAATAATCTCTGGCCAGGCAGATAACACCGCCGTATTTCATCTGATCACTGTCGAAAACATAGACGGGCAAATTATTTTCCGCGGCCTTTCGGGCAATAAGAGCAAATCCCGGACGGGTCAGATTATCCACTACCTGACCCAAAACATGGATTTTTTTACTGCAAAGTTCAATCGCAGACTGCGCCACATCGGCGCTAGAACTGACGGGTACGGCAACAAGTACCAAACCCTCTTTTTCCAGAGCTTCTTTGAACCAGTCTTTATAAAGGACACTATTAATTTCACCCGGGGTAAAAAGGGTTCCTATTCGACGAGCATCGGGGAGAGTTTTTTTAATAATCCTCGCCATACCGTCAAAGGCGGACCGCGTGCTAATGCCCGTAACATTCGGCAAATGATCCGCTTCGCTTTTCCCGGCGCCTGCCTTCACTCCGTCTCCCACTCCGGTAAAGACTATCTTTGTCTGTTCACCGGCCTGACGGAGAGCCGCCTGAAGCG
Organism: bacterium; assembly: GCA_018824205.1. Classification (GTDB taxonomy): domain Bacteria; phylum Fidelibacterota; class UBA2242; order UBA2242; family UBA2242; genus B118-G9. Next base: position 52,147 of record JAHJGX010000162.1, on the reverse strand, counting down.
TTGGAGTCGACACTACCATAAGCAGATCCACATGGTCAGATTTGACTGTGGTCATGATGCTTGACAGTGTGGACATATCCCCCTGAGCGTTGTATGTCGTCAGCTGATAATCCCGCCCTTCTGTGTAACCAGCTTGTTTGATACCATCAATGAGACCATCCCGACATCGTTCCGCAAATTCTGTTTCACTGTAGAGAACGATACGCAATTTAAAAGGTTCGGACCTGGTAACGGAGGCTAAGCGGGTCTTAGGTTCAACCCGGATATTTTCCTGTGTAGACATAATCGGCAGTTCCGAAGGAGATACTCCCGCCAGGACTCTCACGGCCAGTTGTCCGGATTGCCGTCCCCAGTCAAAGTAGTTATCCCCAACTCCGCCGGCGGCCCCTTTTTCGATCAAATCAATATTTGTAACATAGATGGGAATTCCGGCTCCCTGCGCAACTTTGTGAATGGTGGGAAAACCGGTAGTAGCAAGATTATCAGCAGAGATAATAAGTGCCCGGGCACCACGCTGAATGACGGATTGAGTTGCCATGGGAAGGTCAGAAACGGTAGTCACTGTGGCTTCCAAAATATTTATATGCTGATTCACGCCCGCTTTTCGGAGTTTTTCTACAGATATAAGAGCGTTCATTTGGGAAGCATCATAAATAATTCCCACTGCACCCAGGGCCGGATCATATTTTTTGGCCATTGCCAGAACCTGGTCCACCGGCGGATCATCATGAATTCCGCACACATTATTCGGACGCCCTATTTTAAAAAGTCCCAATTTTTCCGGGTCGCTTGCAACGGTAAAGATCAGAGGAAAATCGAAATTCTTTTTTACAGCTGCGATAAAAACCGGTGTAGTGACCGTAATGAGTGCATCAGGTTTATCCATTTGAACTCTGTCCAGTATCTGGGAAAGCTGAGACATATCCCCCTGAGCACAGTATTTCTTAAGTGTAAAATCTTTGCCTGCCCGTAATCCCATTTCAAATAACGCTGTTTCCACACCGTCTATCGCCTGAAGAAGCGAGGCATTTTCAATCAGATTGACCAGTACGATTTTAGCCGGAGTTTTTGTTTCCGACCTGATATTAAAAAAGACATCGGCTCGCTTTAATAGATCGACCGGTGCGATAATTCCGGCTTTTTTCAGAGCCAAAAGATCAAGAGTCAACTCATTCTTTTTTCCGGGAACAATGGGAATATCTCCGGGAGATTCTCCGAGAAGAATACGGGCCGTCAGCTCGGCAAGGTCTCGTCCATCACTGTAGGGACCAGGAGCGCAGGAGATGATCGCCCCCGTTCCCATAAGGGCAATATCCTCGGCAATGATGGGAACCCGCTGTTGTTCACACGCTTTGACCATGGCCGGCATCCCGTTGGCAACCGTATTATCCGCCATGGAAAAAACCAAATCTACATTCTTTGCCAGAAGTCCCCGGATATTTTCCGGTATTTCACTGGTATTATAAACAGCCACCTTCACCAGTTTTAAGTCCATCCGGTCCAGAATCTTTTTCAGATCGACGATCTCTTTTGCAGAATTTGCTTCCGAAGGATTATATAGAGCACCTATTCGTTTTGCCTCTGGAAAGAATTTTAAGGTCCATTCAAAGAGTTCCTCTGTGGGAATAAGTTGGACGATACCTGTCACATGCGGCAGATGGTCGTCAAAGCTTTTCCCCGCACCGGCTTCAAGAGGAGCGGAAACAATTCCAAAAGCAATGTTCAGACCATCCGAATGGGCAATGGCGCTGCTCAGACTGGGAGTGGACATAGCCACGAGAATATCCGGATTCCGCTGTATCAGATTTGTGGTAGATTGAGACAAAAAGGACATATCACCATTGGCGTGCTGAGTGATGAGCTCCAGATTTTCACCATTAATAAAGCCCAGATCTTCCAGTCCGTCTTCAAATCCACGGATGGCAATTTCAAAAACAGGAGCAGGAACGATATAACTCAGTCCAACCCGGTACGTTTTGCCCGGCTCAGGTGCAAGTTGTTTTTCAGCCGGCTGGATTGCCTGCCTGGCTAACAATTTCCGAACGGATGGAGTCATCTTCCATCTGTTTTTCAAGCTTGTAAGGACCTCTCGATTCAAGTTCAGTTGCTCCGGGATCACATTTTCAATACGGAAAGCCGACGCTTTTTGCCCTTCCATAATAGCAACGGCAATGTCTGCAGTATATTGTCCTACAGTATGATAATCGGCACCCAGTCCGAACAGGGCGCCCTTTTCCGCATCCATGGGATCATTGGTAATCACGGGAATGCCCGCCTGTTTAGCCAGATTAATAATAAGTCCGATAGACGCCATGGCAACGGTATCTCCCCCGATCCAGATAGCATCCACGTTTTTAGCAATTAATGACCTTGCTGCGTCGGAAACCTCCGATGTATTGACAGCAACAGCTTCAACAAGTTCAATTCCAAGCTCCTTACAGATTCCCCGGGCCTCATTCAGACAGGCTTCCGAACATTGTTCTCCGGGATTCCAGACAACACCTAGACGTTTGAGACCGGGATTCATTTCATAAGCAAGACTGATAGCAGTTTTAACCGGTTGGAAAGTGCCAACTCCGGCAATATAGGGAGGATGCTGATCCGGTTCAGGACCACTGATGCCCACTCCTGCGCCGTAGGGATCCGTTACAGCGCCGAAGACATGCGTTTTTTGAACCGAAATATTGACTTTGGAAAAAACCTGCAGGGCTGTAGTGCTGGACGTAATAACAATATCATAGGGGCTGTTGACAATTTCCCGGGCTATTGCATTAGCGGTAGCATAATCTCCCTGGGGATTAAAAAGATGGATATTTTTTCCATCCGCTGCCCGGTATCCCTTTTCCTCCAGTCGGTCCAGCACGCCGGCGACATGGGAATCCAAAAGAGTCGTCGATGATATCTGCATAATAGCGATAGAAGGGAATGACTGTGCGCTTTGTTTCCCATGGCCTAACCGCTGCTCCCGGTCTGACACTAAAAGAATAAAAGATGCTACCAGAATAAGACTGATAACCAGCCATAATTGTTTGATGATGTTTTTCATAGTTACCCTGCTGGTTTATTAACGTAAAATTAATTCATTAAGGTGTTAAGTGAAATATTTAATCCAAATAAAACACATTTTCCTCACCATCTAAAATTCCGTTGTTGTTTTTATACTTAACCGTGAAATGAAATTTTAAAATAGTGCTTCTGTTTTTTTACTTAAACGGTATCAGGATAAATTTATTTTCCAGGTTTCCGCTGTCAGCTGGTCTGCGGTTTAGACGTACAGGGCACGATATTCACCTGGCAATTTTTAATAAATCCCATAATATCAGCGTTGATCTCATGGATCGCCTGTCCCGGAGATAGGCGCGCGACTCTTTTTGATAGGATTTCCTACCCCGAAATATCAGCGTTGATTTCACAGATGGCCGCTCTGAACCAGTTACTTTTGTCACAACACACTGAGTTGCGACGAGAGACAGAAGCACATCAATCCGAAGATGCTGAATCCCTATAATTTTTGATTGCCATTACTCTTTTCCTTTCGTATTATTCAAACAAATGAATCAGTTTACCGCCAACGTGAAAAGATTCTGTTCTAAAAGTAAAGTTGTATCTGCTGACTTTTTTATGACGGTGTGGTGATATAGGAGAAATAAACGTAATGCGTAAAACATACCCAAACAGGACAAATCACGCAGTGCGTATATTCGCACGTTATATGACATTCCGCCCCTTCACCACAGGGAAATATATAAAAAGTTGTTAAAATAAGTATGGAATACTGAGGTAAAAAATGACAACAATAGAAGAAATACTCCATTCAAAAAAGAAACCAAAAGAAATTATTACTCTTTTGGCTGAAAAGTTAAAGAGTGATAAAAAATCAGTAGCAGAACTTATCAAATGCTTTGATAGGGGATCTGATACTGAAAAAGGAAATTGTATGGAAGCAATAGAATATGTCACCAAGGAAGATCCGGAATTTGCAAAAAACTGCCTTGACTTTGTTATTGAACATATCAATGACAAAGCTCCGAGAGTAAAATGGGAAACTGCAAGGATAATCGGTAATGTTGCCCAAAGATTTCTAGATAAAGTTGAAGAAGCTGTCCCTAAGCTTTTAGTAAACACCAATGATAAAGGCACAGTTGTGAAATGGAGTGCGGCCTTTGCTTTAACTGAAATCGCAAGAAATAATCCTGAACTTAAGAAAGAACTTACTACTAAGTTTAATGAAATAATGAAAATAGAGTCTAACAAAGGTGTAAAGAACATTTACTTAAAATATCTGGAGGAAGTTGAACAATGATAGATGATGTGAGAGGAATAATTGAAAAAGGCATTCATTCCTTAAGTGATGCTCTCCCTGAAATCAGGAAACTGGCTATGGATGAGGATTGGAAAAAGCGTGAAGATGCAGCTACTGCTTTGGTGGAAATTAGTAAAAAGAGAGAGGATGAGGTTATTCAGGAAATGATAATCTGGGCCGGGGACGTTGATCCTAATATCAGGAGGGTTGCCAGCGAGGGCTTGAGAGGTGTTGCACGAAGAAATCCAGAAAAGATTTTACCTGTAATTGATAAATTAAAGGCTGATGATAGCATCTATGTTAAGGAATCTATTGCTGCTCTTTTTAGGGCAATAAGCAAGAGAAATGCGGAATTCGTCTTGGATTTATGCAAAAAATGGACAAAGTCAAAGAACAAAAATATACAATGGATTATTAAAGATGGTATGAAGAAACTATCTTTGGGACAACAGGAAGAATTAAAATCTTTATTAAGTGAATAAAATGCTCAATGAAATCCAAGTAAAATCAATCTTGAACAAGCACAAAAAGAGAGACAATTGGTTTTTGGACGATTACTCAGTAAACCCTTATTCGGGTTGCTCATTCAATTGTATTTATTGCTATGTCAGAGGAAGTAAATATGGGGAAAACAGGGCAAATACATTATCAGTAAAAATAAATGCCCCAGAACTATTAGAGAAACAACTTTTCGGAAGGGCAAAGAAAGGAGAATATGGAATTATTGCTTTGTCTTCCTCAACAGAACCTTACATGCCAATTGAAGAAAAATTGAAACTAACAAGAAGATTACTTGAGATAATTTTAAAATATAGATTTCCTGTTGAGATAGCAACAAAATCAAGTCTTGTTTTAAGAGATTTGGATTTATTGAAAGAGATTGATAAAAATGCAATTTTGCCAAGCGATCTGAAACCCAAACTAAAGCGAGGAGTAATTATTTCTTTTTCAATCTCAACTTTTGATGAAAAGCTAGCAAAGATTCTTGAGCCAGGAGCGCCTACGGCGAAAGAAAGATTAGAAACAATGCAAAAATGTAAAGAGGAGGGATTTTTTGCTGGAGTATGCCACATTCCAGTATTGCCTTTTTTATCAGACGCAGAAGAAGAACTTGATAGGACGATAAAAACCATAAAAAATTATGGAGCAGACTTTATTTTTATCGGTGGATTAACTTTGTTTGGTAAAGGTCCTGCGGATTGTAAGACATTCTACTATAGATTCTTGGAGAAATATTATCCTGAACTTGTGCCAAAATACAAAAGTTTGTATAGAATATTTTTTGCACCGTCAAAAGAATATCAAAAAGAACTTGAAGAAAAATTAAAAAGGTTGTGTGAGAAATATGGAATCAAAAACGGGATCATTTAATAGCGGCTTCGGGGCGGAACGCTTCATTCGGGTCATATAACACGGGCTATACGGCTCGTTTCACTCGCCCAAATTCCGCCAAAGGCGGAACTTCGTATAGCCCGAAACCGTTATGCCTCATGCTAAGAAAACCGACAGCGTTCCAAATACCAGGAAAAATGATTAAATTTGTAAACTAAAATACAAGGAATTAGGATGAAAGAAAAACTGACAATAGATAAACTAAAAGCAGAAGCCAAAGCCTTTTGCATCGCAGAATCAAAAATTAAAAATAAGTCGCTTTTTGGAGTTACAGACGGAAAAGCCGTAGGGACACATATCGAACATAAGTTTCAAGAACAATTAAACTCAAAATACAAAACAATAATTGGTTCTTCTGCTAATGGCATAGACCTGCCTTCCGAAGATATTTTGACAGATATAAAAGTTACATCAATTAAGCAGCCTCAATCATCTTGTCCGTTCAAAGACGCTAAACAGAAAATTTTTGGACTTGGATATAATTTACTCGTTTTTGTTTATGATAAAATTGATGACCCAAAAACCAAAACAGCAACACTTAATTTTGTTAGTTGTTCTTTTATTTCAAATGAGCGAACTGGCGATTATACAACTACATACCGTTTGCGTGAAATGGTTAAGGACAAAGCAAATGTTGAAGATATTGTCGCTTATCTGAATGATAAAAATATTCCAGCCGATGAAATCACTTTAACTCAATTGGCAAAACAAATTCTAAAAACTCCACCAGTTCAAGGCTATTTGACTATTTCAAACGCATTACAATGGCGATTACAATACCAACGTATTGTTACCCTTGATAAACCAGTTCAAGGAATTAGTAAAGTTATTGATAAGGTGACGAAGAAATGAAAATATTTGAAGCAAATATTTCTTATCAAGTTTTAGTATTCTTAAACGAATTTCTAAAAAACATAACATCTTTTGAAATTGCAAATCAAAAAATGTTTGATGCCTTCGGCATAAATCATTTTTTTGACGATGATGATTTTCAATCTCTTATCAAATCTCTTTCATTATCAAATGTTAATTTAGTAGAAGAGCCTGACCGCGCAGAATATGGAGATTTTCAGACAAATAAAGATTTGGCAAATAAAGTTGCTAAGCATTTGTCAATAAGAAATGTTTCGCCAGAAATTGTTATTGAGCCGACTTGCGGAAAAGGTAATTTTATTATTGCTTCATTATCAAATTTTAAAGCAATTAAGAAGGTATTTGGAATCGAAATTTACAAGCCTTATGTTTGGGAAACTAAATTTAGTATTCTCGATTTTTTTCTTTCTAATCCTGATAGCCACAAACCTGAGATTACAATCACGCATTGTAGCATTTTCGATTTTGATTTTAAAAATATTTCTAAACAGTTTCCAACCGAAAAATTATTAGTAATTGGCAACCCTCCTTGGGTAACAAACTCAAAATTAGGCAGTCTTAATTCGTCCAATCTTCCCAAAAAATCAAATTTCAAGAATCAAAACGGTTTGGACGCAATGACAGGTAAAGGTAATTTTGATATTGCCGAATATATTACTTTAATGCTCTTAGATGCTTTTCAAACCCATAAAGGATACTTATCGCTTTTAGTAAAAAACTCTGTTATAAAAAATATTGTTTTTGACCAAAAAGAAAAACAGTATCGCATTGGTGAAATTGAAAAATATTGCATTGATAGTAAAAAGGAATTTAATGTTTCGGTAGAAGCATCATTGCTATATTGCCAATTAAATTCAACGCCAAGTTTGAAATGCAAAGAGTTTGATTTTTATAGTGTTGAAAATAAACTGAATTTTGGCTGGTTAAATTCAAAATTTGTTTCAAATATTACCGATTATATAGAAACGAGAGAAATTGATGGTGTTTGTCCTTTTGAGTGGAGACAAGGAATAAAGCACGATTGTTCCTCTATCATGGAATTAGAAAGAGTAAGCGGTCATTTTGTAAATAATCTTTCAGAAGAAATTACATTTGAAGAAGATTTAGTATATGGTTTCTTAAAAAGTTCCGATTTAAAAAACACAGTAATAAAAAAAACACGAAAACATACTATTGTTACACAAACAAAAGTTGGGCAAGAAACATCCTACATTCAGCATTTATATCCCGAAACATATACTTATTTGAAAAAGAATATCTCAAGTTTTCAGTCAAGGAAATCAAGTATTTACAAAGGGAAACCACAATTTTCAATATTTGGTATCGGTGATTATTCATTTAAACCATACAAAGTTGCAATTTCAGGCTTGTATAAAACATACCATTTTACTTTGGTTTTACCGCAAAACGATAAACCTGTAATGTTAGATGATACTTGTTATTTTATTGGTTTTGACCGAATAGAATACGCTGTTTATGCTATTATCCTATTAAACTCTAAAACAACTGAAGAATTTTTAAAATCAATTACATTTTCTGATGCCAAGAGAGTTTTTACGAAAGACCTATTAATGCGTTTAGATTTACTAAAACTTGCTTCGATAATTCCACAACAAGAAATTGACAAACAAATAATTTTCTTAAATAACAAATATGATTTAAGTATAAACCTTTCACAGTGGGACAATTTTATTAGTGAAATGACACCTGTAAAAGAAAAACAGTTGACAATATTTGGATGATGATAAAAAAGCACGAAGGCATAGCACGGTATATAAAAAATTGGGCAGATAATACTAATATTCAAGTGCGTAGCTCGCATTTAACTTTGTGCTGTTTGACAGATAATCGCTCCGAAATGCCCAACTTTTCATATACCAAAACGTTAAAGAATAAAATTTCAAACTCAGTGCTTCTGTTTTTACTGAAACGGTAATAGGATAAGATTTATTTCAGGTTTTCACCGTCAGCTGGTCTGCGTTTTAGACGTACAGGGTACGATATTCACCTGGCAATTCCTGATAAACCCCAAAATATCAGCGTTAATCTAACCCTTGCCATTTTAAATCTACTTCCCTACACTTGGATAAGTACAATTAGGAAATAATTGAAAGGAATATATATGGAAAAACGCTCTTCATTCCCGCCGGTTTTCTGGGTCGCAAATTCCATTGAAGTTCTGGAGCGCTTTGCCTATTACGGTATCTATATGGGGTTCGGGATTTATATGGAATACCTGGGCTACACAAAGGCCCAACTGGGCATCGTTCAAAGCCTCTTTTTACTCTTTTCATATACGGTTCCGCTGATCTCCGGCACCTTTGCCGACCGCTTCGGTTTCAAGAAAATCCTGATCATTTCCTACCTGGCTTATCTGCCATCGATTCTGCTCCTGATACTGACCAAATCATTCTCCGGGATTGCTTTGACGATGCTTAGTATAGCTTTAGCAGCCGGAATTTTCAAACCGCTCATTTCCGGTACGGTACGGGTAACGACCGATAAAACCAATAAAACCCTGGGGTTTGGGATTTTCTATGCAATGGTCAATGTCGGTGCGTCCTTCGGTCCCATCGTTGCCGGCAAACTGCGGGTAATTTCCTGGAACTATGCTTTTATAGCAGCGGCTATTGGGATCGGACTTATGCTGATCATCACAATTCTCTTTTATAAGGAACCGGAACGGGAAATCGAAGGCACAACCCTGAAGCAGAAATTTGTCGACATTGGCGTTGTTTTCTCCGATCTGAAATTCACGAGTTTTATTATAATTCTGGGCATCTTTTTCTGGCTGCCCTTCTGGGCCTTTTTCAACCTGGTTCCGATCTATATCGATCGTAATATTGATACTGCCCTGCTCTATTTGAATATCAAAAGCATATTTGGCGCCGGATTCACCGGCATCTTTTCCCATACTGACGATAAAGGTGTCTGGCGCATTCTGGGCGAGACAATTTCCCATACCGGCTACATCATCATGATCTGCCAGATCTTTGTTTCGCGCTGGGCGGAGAAATTCAAGGCAATGCCAACGTTTCTGTTCGGATTATTCATGTCAGCAATCGGATTCATTGTCTTAGGCCTGGCTAAAATCAGCGCTCCGGCACTGGTCTTTCTGGGGATTTTTCTATTTGCCATTGGCGAGATGGTGTCATCGCCGCGGATTCAGGAATATATTACCTGGATTGCACCCAAGGAAAAAGCCGGTTTATATATGGGTACCAACTTCCTGGCAACCGGACTTGGCGGCGCTCTGAGTGGTATAAGCTATACGTCACTTTATGGATATTTCACCAATAACGGACATCCGGAACATATCTGGTATGCGCTGACTGTACATCTGATCATTGGGATCGCAGTGATCTATATTTTTACAAAAACATTGGGTGAGTTTACAGAATTAGAAGAGTAAATTATTGATCTGCGCAAGTCTCTAACTTTCGCAAGGGCATGCATTAACTATAATTCCTTGATATAACAGCGTCGACGGCGATGCAGCCGTTTTTCAAAATGCTTCCACTGCTGCTGAACCTTGTTATTCAGCTCCAGCTCCGGATTCGACTCAGCGTATTTGATACCGTTTTTCACAAAGCCCTGCCCCATTTTGTTCAATAAAATACCGGCAACGCCTTTCCCCTGGTAATCGGGAAGCACACCAATCAGGTACAAATCGACGACATCATTCTGCTTCATAGCCCGCAACAGGTGAAATATCCCAAACGGAAACAAACGACCTTTCGTTTTTTGAAGCGCTCTGGACAATGATGGCATGGTAATTCCGAACCCAATCACTTTGTTCTCGTTATTCAGGACAATTCCGATATAGTCCGGTGTAATATATCCAAGATATTGCTTAATATACGCATCGATCTGCTCTTTCGTCAGATGTACGACGCCGTATAAATCCTTATAAGCTACCTGCAAAACATCAAACAACTGATGCGCATAGGGAAGAATATCCCTTTTTGTCGACTTCGCTTGCAGGACTTTAAACCCATATTTTTCCTGAACCATTTTTGAATAGTGTTCAATCTGTTCCGGAAACTTTCCAGGGATCGAAATCTGGTACTCCACCCAGTCTGCATCCTTTGTATATCCCAACTTTTCCAGGTGTTGAGGATAATAGGCGTAATTGTAAATACTTGCCATGGTGCCCATTTCCTCAAAGCCTTCAATGAGCATGCCTTCATGATCAAAATCGGAAAAACCCAACGGCCCATGCACCGACTCAGCCCCTTTTTGCTTCGCCCAGTTTTCCACAGTCTCCATTAATGCTGAAGATACTTCTTCGTCTTCAATGAAATCAATCCAGCCAAACCGGACCTGCCGTTTGCCCCACTTTTCTTCATGTTTATTGTTTAAAATTGCGGTAATCCGTCCGGCAATTTTTCCGTCTTTGTAAGCGAGCCAGTTTTTTACCTCGCAGAACGCATAGGCCGGATTTTTAGCGGCCGAAAGAGTATTGAGATCGTCCTGGATTAAAGTCGGAACCCAGTAGGGGTGGTTATGATATATAGACAGGGGAAATTTAACAAACTTCTTCAAGTCACGACGGGTTTGAACTTCTTTAATTTGAACACTCATGAGCACCTCTCAAACTAATGATTTTCATTGTGGATTTGGCTTAATTCAATCAACATTAAAGCACAGGTTACATTATTCTCGAGAATATTATTTTCAATACGTTGTGATTTTAAATAATCTTCAAAAATATATCGTAAGCCGGGATAAATATTCATTAATTCTTTCGCCCGTTTGCTGATTTTCTTATAGACATCTTCATTTATATCCAGCATAAGGGAAGCGCCGTATACAATCGAATCTGTAATTTTAAAGCCGCTTCGGCGTATCTGTGTCATGAATTGTGCTTCCGGGAGACAATTGTTATGATAAAAATCACTGCCATCGGGTATATAAGCATCATCCAGCAGGATAATTCCATTGGGTCGCAGACACTTCAAAAGTATTTTCAATGTCTGTTGAACATTTCCCAGAACCGGGCCAATTGACCCCAGAATGATAATATCATAGGGTTCGCATTTTTCGACATATTCCCGGATATCGCCTTCTTCAAATTGACAGTGGTCAGCAACATTCCATTCAATGGCTTTTTCCCGGGCAAACTCGATAAATTCGGGAACTGCATCAATCCCTCTGACAATAAAGCCAAACTTTTTAGCCAACGGTATCGCGACCGCACCCTTTCCGCAGCCCAGATCAAGAACTTTCAGATGCGGATTGCAAAAATCCCTGCTCTGTCGATCCAGCAGCCGGATCATCTGGTCCGCGGAGGAGCCAATTTCCCACAAATCTTTCAGTATATACGGAATGTATGGATACAATTCCACATTTTTTCCATCGAGAGACATCAATACCGATTCTATTATATCGTACATCATAATTTAAAATTTTCTGGTTTTTTTGGCGGAAGCGATGCGGTAAACCGGATTCCTGATTCAACCCGGAATTTCAGGTCTTTATCCCCGGTATACCCATTTTTCCCAACCATTATCCAGCCTTTCATTGGTCATCCTTTTATTTCAAATTCCGAAACATACTCCTGAACCAGGGACGAGTGATACATTTCCGGACCATTTCTGACAATGAGATTGTCCTGATTAACACTACAAGCCATATTTCCCTGAATTAAAAAGCCAATGCCGCCAAACATCTTCTTTTCGACAACAGCGGTATCTAGATTTAATTTTGATCGGACACGTCCCGCAAGAATTTCATTAAATGCCATTATTACTCATGATTTTTTTTCAATGCCAATGTTTTTGCAGGATCAATTCCTTCCAGGTTTATCAAATGGTCAATACCATCAATTAATTTATCTATACTATCAAAAAAATTAATAACATCCACGCAATTTAAACGCAAAATAGACTCAATATTTTCCTTAAAACCAGTCGGCAATTTGTTACAATTTTCCAACGCATAATCTAATACTCTTTTTTCACCCGGATTTGGTAATTCATTCAAAGCGAACAGTACATCAAAGTAACTCATGAGAAATGCAGTGATTCTGTGGTTGACGCTAATTTGGTCGTTCCGTTCCATAGCTTTTTTTATCTGCGCGTAATAAGAAGGAATAACATCTCTCAACAATGGATGGTTTTTTGCGATAATCGCTTTTTTCAATTCCGCTGGATAAGGCCGGTGACACTTATCCTGCAAGTTTTTCAACCAACCATTTCGATCAAACAGCACTTTCATATTCTTCATAGTAAACCAGAAAGAAGTGGAATAACCAATGTTTGCCCGGTAAAGCGTCAGGATTTTATTTATTTGATCTTCAATCCAGGATTTTCGCCAATAGATCATATCAACTTCAATCCCGGACATGCCATCAATCCACTCATCACCCGGATCCCAGAATGAAAGGTTCAAGTTCGATCTCGATGGATTGAATTTTTGAATAATATTGTACCGCCGTTCAAGCGGAATGATTTGATCCGATAAGATATAAAGATCAATATCAGACAGATGATCCCTGGCACCGGCTGCAAGAGACCCTCCCAACCCAATTGCTTCTACTGCCTGAATCTGCTGAAATTCCGCAACGATATTTGCCGTCAAATCCTGGAAAGACGAATTTTTTTGAGTATTGGTGAATATTTCCGATTTAATTATGTTCATTATCCTAAATCGCTATAAGTAACTTAACAGCCATGAGTACAATTGCAATCGCCAGTATATAGCGAATAAGTTTTTCGCCGCCTTTTACCGAAGCTCTTACTCCAAACCACGCTCCAACTGCATTACCCGCTGCCAGGCAAAGTCCAAAACCCCAGTTCACGTTCCCTGACAGTGCAAAAACCGCCAGCGAGGGAATGGTGTAAATCAGAATGATAAATACTTTGTGCATGTTTACATATACAAGGCTGATTCTAAGAATATGATACAGCGCTGCCATAAATAAAAACCCGACGCCAACCTGGATAAAACCACCATAAAATCCGATAAAGAACAACACAATATAAATCAGCCATTTGGGTTCAGATTCAGAAATCTCGTCCTGATATGTTTTTTTTGTGCGGGGAATAAACATCGTAATAACAATACCGATCATGATAACTGCCAGCAGACGCTGAAACCATTCATCGGATATTCTGATTGAGACCAGTGCGCCGATAATTGCTCCGGGCAGAGTGATGTAGGACAATTTCAGGCTTTCGCTGAACTGATGGACGTTCTGTTTTCGGAATGACGAGACCGCAAAAATGTTTTGAATCAGAATCGCTACCCGGTTGGTGCCGTTAGCCAGTGCACCGTCCAATCCCAGAAAAATCATCGTCGGCAAGGTTATCGTCGAACCGCCACCGGCGTTAACATTCACAAATCCAGCAACAGAGCCAACTGCAAAAAGCAGTAGAAATTTCCAGAGTTCATCCATAAATCTTAACTATTTCCCCAATCTGCATGGTATTTCCTAACTTGCCCCTAATTGAAGCGTAAATATAGAGTATTAATCGGCAAATCTCAACTGAAAACAAAATGAGCGGAAATATTGGAAATAATAAATGATTTAGGGGGTTATATCCAAAAATGCAGTAAGAGAAGCGGTACGCTATTTTCTTTTTATTTTATAAAGAACCCGGCCCAGGAAACCGCCCTCATTGACTTCGGCGATGTAAAGGCCGGATTGCATATGAGCGTTCCGTTTTAAAGCCGGTACTGACAGTGTCGTCAGAAGCGCATTTGCTTCCCATTCATTTTCACTGTCGGCAAGCAGGATCGGATAATTGTTTTCAACGATTTTTTGAAGTATTTCCTGGAGTGACATGGCGGACCTCTTATTTATTAGTTTCGATTTATTCAGAGAACATTTATTTAGACTGACAAACTTTAAAAATAGTTGCTTATGACCTGAGATTTATTTACACTAATTTCAACTTTATAGTCGGGATATGGCATTAATTTGATATTTTTAACCATTAAATGCGTGAATTTCGGAATCAATGAAACCACTTATTAATAAACTCATCCTCTTTCTCATCGGCCTGATTTTCATAAATACAGTGATGTTTCTGGTTTTTACCTATCCTGTGTTTTACAAATACTATAAAGTCCCTTTAAATACTTTGGCACACTACTCGAAATTTCTGTTCGGAGATTCCCACGTTTGGGTAATTCATCAAAACTATCTGAATAACTATGGAATTCACAATTTTTCCTATGGGAGTGACTCCTACATCGACATTTTTTCAAAATTAAACTGCCTGTATAATCAAGGAGTTCATATCGACACCGTTTTTATTACGGCCGATGACCATACTCTGTCACTTTACCGGGAAACACTGAACAATAAACACCGCTCCGTTATTTATGCTGATAAAAATACCTATCGACGGTATTATCGCAGAAATAAGCTGCTGTACTATCCCGATAAATATATACGACGGTATCTCCCGTTGTTTGAGATAAGCAATTCCCAGATCTTTGTCCGGTACCTGGCCAGTCGCTTGATTCCGTCTAAGTACACTTCAGAAAATAACTACCAGAGCTGGGCTGATTATCCTGATAAAGAAATGGCCTGCCGGCAACGTAAAACGGATCAATTTTCTTCCAATAAAGTTTCGGGGCAATTATCCGATTGTTTAATCGAAATTGTCGATTTATGCCGACAAAATGGCACCGTTGTAATCGGGATTAAATTCCCCTTATCAAAAGATTATATCAATTGCATTGGAGACATGAATTACGGCGCAGACAACCTGTTATTGGAACAAAATGTTTCGCTGTTTGATTTGAAACAGGTCTTTATCGATCATGATGACTATTTTTTCGATCAAGACCATTTGAATGATAGAGGCGTAATAAAATTCGTTGAAATGCTAACAAAATTGTAGGCACTTCAGACTATGCGAGACGGAATAACGGTTATTTAAAATCCATTTCAAAACCTCTTAGGGAGTTTTACCATCAAAAGCACTGTGGGGGATCGATTAAAGTTTTAGAATTGCTCCCAACTTTCCAATTTTCCATTTAAATCAATATCTGGCAATGTAGCCAGTTTTGTATTTATTGTTTTCCGGATCCGAAAGGATAAGCGCTACGCTGAATTGGTTGACAAACTAAATGCCGCCAGGCAACCGGCAAAACAGATCAGCTTGGCCTTTGTGACCCCTGAAAAAGATTTGATACCCGAAGGACCGGCCTATGACGCCGGGGAAGATTGTTTCTATATCGGTATTCTGTACAAATCAAAAATTGTAAAGATAACCCGCGACGGTGAGGTTACTGACTTTACATCCTCCCGCCAGGATAGTACAGTCTCGGTTGTGGGAATGAAAGTTGACACCGATGGAAGATTCTTGTGGGCCAGCAGCAGTTACGGGTATAAAAAAGATAATATTCCCTCTGAAGAACTTGGCACTTGTGAGATGGTAAAGTACAATCTTCAAACCGGAGAACTGGTTGACCGTTATTCCGTGGCGAAGGAAGAAAACCATTTTTTCAACGATGTTGTTTTAAACAGTGACAAAGATGCGTTTATCACGGATAGCCATGTCCCGGCAGTTTATCGGATCGATCATGTTGAAAATGTAATTAAAAAGTATGTGACGTTACCCGACGGTTCATACCCTAATGGGATTGCATTGAGTGAAAATGAAAACTTCCTTTATGTTGCTGTCAGAGACGGAATAATTATCGTTAACATTCATGATAGATCAACAAAATATCTGAAGCATTCGGAAGATATTTTCACAGGCGGATGCGACGGTTTATATTTTTTCAAGAACAGCTTAACAGGTATCCTGGGATTTCTTTCCAGGGTTGTGCGTTTCCATCTGAATGAAAACATGAATGAAGTTGTAAGTATCGAGGTTCTGGAATCCTATAATCCTGAATTTGAAACGCCTACAACCGGCGCCATTGCCGGTAATGAATTTTACTATATTGCCAATGCGCAGCTGGCTAAGATTGACCGGGACGGAAATCTGTTTCCGATAGATCAATTAAATGACGTAAAGATTCTGAAGGTTGGTCTCGATCAATAATATAGCGGCTATTATTGCAAAAAAATGAACCGGTAATCATTTTTGAATCATATTCGTAACGCTATTTATCAGTATTTCACTGTTCACTTATTAAGAAGATACTATTGACAAAACTTTTTCAGCTCTTCTACTAAACGGTATACTGTCGAACAGGGATTCCGATCGGCGGGATTGATGTCTGGCGTATAAGATGAATACAGTCTTTGGGCATTTCTTATTGCTACATTTTGCCGATTCGATAACTTTCTATACATGGTGGAATCGGTTTTTTCGTATGTTTCTCCAAGTAACCAATCTAAAAGGTCACAATATTGATCTCTTGTTAATCCGGCTGTCATCGGTTGAAAATGAAGAACGAACCAGAGCTCAAAACACTCATTTGACCAGACTGTTTTAAAATGACTGGATTCCGCCATCTGAATGGCTGTATTAAATTTCTCTTTCCCAAAACAATCCTGATCGAAGACACACCAAACCTGGTCGAAATCTTCCTCTTTTCTATGTGCAGCATTCTGTTCCGCCCTTGCCTTCGTAATAAGGGATTTTGTGCTGCGACCGGTTCCAATTGGTGTTACATTCGCAGTTTTTAGAGGAAATGAATCAAAGTATAATCTCTCGGTTTTACCCTCACACACAATCAGGATATTTTCCTTTCCCGATCGAGTTAATTCCCGACGTTGCCTTGATTGCAACGCCCTAAGTTTTCGCTTTTTAAAAAGATCGTCACTCCCCATAACCGCCATCCAGTTCCCGGACCATGGGAACCGCCCCGTACAGCCCCCGGAGATAATCTTTTTCATACGAAGCATCTTTACGGATTTTCTTACCGTCCACTTCAAATTCCACCAATGAGTACAATTGACTCTCTTCCTGTTTATTCTTTTCCAAAAACCAGATTTGATCCCGGCGAAACAGTTTATTGTCAAGTATCCTGGTATTGTGAGAAGCAAAAATCAGCTGAGCATTATGTGGATTTCGCTTCTTTGAATTAAACATAGCGCAGATGGCCAGTAACATTCGCGGATGCAGTCGGGAATCCAGTTCATCAATAACAAGGACCTTTCCATTTTCAAGCGTATCCAGAATCGGACCACTTAAAGCAAAGAATTTTTGCGTTCCGGCTGATTCATCATCGTCCATAGAAAATGTTTCTAATCCAACGGTATAACCGGTTTTATCATATTTCTTATGAAATGTGCCAACATCAATTTCCACAGTCTTTTCTCCAGTCGTTTTAAAAAGGATACTTTTCCCAGGAGGCAGTGCTACCTTATCTACTTCTACCTCATTGATTTTTATATCCTGAATGTTCATATCGGCATTTTTTAAAAATTTTAGAATGGATTTTCTACAGATATCATCCTTTGAATAATGAACCGTAAAAGGTTTAAAACTCCCCATCTGAATGCCAGAAATAATATTAAAATATTTTATCCATTTAAAAATATTAGTAGCCATTTTTCCGTTGAACTGGGCCGATACTGACAGGAAAAGGGCATTAGGACGAATCCGTTTGGCTTTGACCAACTGTTCTTCGCTATTAAAATGAGACGTCAGGTGAAATGTCTGGTGATCCCGTGTAAAGACTTCCAGCTCCCGGACATTTTTGACATAATACAGCCACTCGGCGTGAACCTGCCTGTCATCAATAGAGAACCCGTAACGATATCGAATGCCTTGATGCAGGAAAATAATTTCAAACATAGAGGGTTGATTTTCAGTTTCCGTATTCAGCCGGAAAGGGTTATAAGGAATCTGATCATTTACCTGCGTTTCCTTCGAAGAAGATAGAATAAAATTCCGCATAAATTGAAAAGCGTGAATCAGATTACTTTTCCCTGAAGCATTAGCTCCAAATACGACCGCACTTCTGAGTAATTTTGGATTTGCATCGTTGATAACATGTTCTTTGTTCTCACTGATTGATGATGCAACCATGCTCAGAACGGCTTCTTCCTTAAAGGATTTAAAATTCTCAACACTAAATTGAATTAACATCTTTATTCCTTCGTTTATTTCTCGTTCACGATTGTAATATACAACATACACCAAGTGTTATCAAGTATATTTACGAAATATTCTCATATATTATGTTTATTGCATGTTTTTCATTTAGACATTCTCCTGTTTGCATTCCCAATCGATAGAATTATATTTGAAGCGACAGTTTTTTAACCGAGAGGACTATATTATGATCCGCAATCTTCTGCTCATCAGCAATTCCACCCTGCACGGTAGCGCTTATCTCGATCACTGCGCCGATAACATCAAAGAATTTCTGGGTGACCGGAAAACAGTGGCATTTGTGCCCTTCGCCCGGCCCGGTGGACGCAGTCATGATGACTATACAAAAATTGCCTGGGATCGTTTTGCAATAATGGGTTATGATTTATCCGGTGTCCATGAAACCGGCAATATGAAAGCCGCCATTCACAATGCCGACGCGATATTTATTGGCGGTGGGAATACCTTTGTCCTGCTGACCGGTTTATATCAGAGTGATCTGATTGAAACTATCCGTGATGAGGTTGCCAAGGGCAAACCCTATATCGGAACCAGCGCCGGGTCTAATGCCGCCACCCATAGTATCATGACCACCAACGATATGCCGATCATGTATCCGCCCTCGTTTGAAGCGCTGAAGCTGGTACCTTTCAATCTTAATCCCCACTACCTCGATCCCGATCCAGATTCCAAGCACATGGGTGAAACCCGGGAAACCCGCATTAAGGAATTTCATGCATTCAATGACGTTCCTGTAATCGGTCTGAGGGAAGGCGCCATACTGCATGTGACTGACAATCGGATGATTCTGAAAGGAACAACGGGAGCGCGCCTGATGGAAGCCGGTAAAGAGGCAGTGGAATATCTGCCCGGTGATGATCTGAGTTTTCTGCTTTAATATGCCACAGAGACACAGAGCACACAGAGATTTTATTGCTACAGATTGACACAGATAAACACTGACTAATGATATTTATTGTGAAAACTGAAATCAATCAAATCATCACATTTAAAGAGTTTCCGGCTAAGTTTATACTGTTTTTAATCATTTCAATAGTTACGGTTTTTGCGCTAGATAATCCTGATTCTAGCTTACTTGGGAAGCTCGATAAGCTTAATCCTAAAGTGCGTCAAACATTGATTAAACAGTATTCAGACAACAATCGGGAATTCAACAAGCGTTATACACTAACAGCGGATATCCGATTCTTTAATCTGCGAATCGGACGGCTGGAACTGGGTGAAGTCATCATCAGCGACCGGGATTCCTTTTCTATTACCTACGATCCGCCATTTGAGAAATGGGATACTCGATACCTGAGCTACTGGTTAAACGACTCGGTCTTTGTGGATGAGGTCGTCAGTCAGAAACCGGAAAAATACATTTATGTAAATAGTGATAATGTCTGGACATTTCTTGCTTATAATGCCGAAGCACCCCGTGAGTTGAAACAGGCAATTTTCCAAAAGGGTTTAAAAACCAATGCACTGAACCTGATCGAATTTACCCGTTTGCTCTATCGGCGACAATTTTCAGAAATCCGCGAAGTTCTCTTTCTGGCGGAAACCTATCCGATTCGTCTGGAAAAGTCCCCGGTTCAATCAAATCTATACAGTATTTACAATCTAAAATGGGATGTCCACGAAGGCGAGGAACGAGTGCGCCTGCACGGAGTCCATCTTGTGGGGCTGGAAACGGACACTCATCTCATTCCTGTTGCCGGTATTCTAAAGGTCAGTTTCGTCGGTCTGCTGGATGTGGATTTGATCGGTGTGATTCAGTTTAATTTCAACACGGAGACACACGGTGCAGACACGAAGATCACAGAATAAAATATTTTGGCTTTCATACTCTCTTTTCAATGCTCCGCGTCGGAACAATTTCTATCTTCCTAAAAAAGACATTTCAGAAATTAGAGACTATTTTTTTTGATTGCCCAGTGAATTTCATTGTTCCAGCAGCCTTTAACAAAGATACTTTCCCGGACATATTCTTTCTGATGAAATCTTAATCGTTTCAATAAGCGGTGAGCTGGCAGGTTTTCCGAATCAGTGACCGCATTGAATTGAGTGATATTATACTTTCGGTTTAAATAATCGATTAACATCTTTACTGCTTCCAAAGCAAACAGCGCGGTTGCATCACTTTTGTTAAAATGACGTAATACCAGTCTGTCGGTTATTATTGGAATCTTCATTTTTTTTTACTATTTCGAGATATTCCTTAACAGCTGATACACCGGCGCGATTAATTGAAAATCCTTTATCAATACATTCACCAGGTCGTTCGAAAAGAGCAGATCATCCACCGGCCGATTACAGACCAGGTAGAGATCTTTCCGCTGATACCATTCCTGAATTTCAGGCGGTTTTCCGGGATCGAAAATACGTTTATATTTGTCGCCGGCTAATTCGAAAATATTCTGATCTTTGACTAGTTGGATGACTTGCATTACGTCCGGAGATTCAGCATCGATCTTTGCTCTCAGCTTCGCCATTGTACCAGAAGATGGTGAATAAAATCCCATACCATAGCGGTACGAGTCAGGGTAAATTTCAAAGAAATAGCCCGGCTTGGATTTCCAGTTGCGATCGGGATTTTTAAAAACGATCCACATGTTGGTCCGAAACAGCGATTTATCCTTGCTGAACCGGGTATCCCTGTAGATTCGTGAAATCGTCTTGTTGACAGCGGGTTGAGTTTCAAAGCCAGCGTCAATAGTCAACATAAAATCACCCAGTTCCATCACCAGTTGACGCAGAGGTTTTAGAACAGAAGTATCATATACATCCCGATGTTTTTCAAACCAGGGCTTGGAGTTATTTTTACCTAAGTTCTTCAGAAACTCAAAGGTCTCCCGCGAAAATCCGTTGAATTCTTCAAAAGTGTAATAAACCATTGTTCCACCCAATCGCTTTACCATCCATTAATCAATAAAAAATTATGTCGGGGCTTCATTCATATCGCAAGGCCTTGACCGGGTTCGTCAGCACCGCTTTAACGGACTGAAAACTAACCGTCAGCAAGGCAATCGCCAGTGAAATCAGGAATGAAGCAATAAATGTCCAAACACTAAGAGTCGTCTGATAGGCGAAATTTTGCAGCCATTTCTTCAGTGCAAACATTGCCAGGGGTTGCGCAATGATATTGGAAATAACCACCAGAAGAATGAATTCCCTGGCCAGATGCCAGACGACATTTCGCTCGGTCGCTCCGAGGACCTTGCGGATACCGATCTCTTTGGTACGGCGTTCAGCTATAAATGCCGATAAACCCAGCAAACCCAGGCAGGCAATGAAAATGGTGATAATTGAAAAATAGCTGAAGATAGCGGCCAACTTTTTCTCATCGGCATAATATTCATCCAGCTTGTTCTCGAGATAGATATAGTTGAATGGACGGTTATTGCCGAATTTTCCCCATTCCGTTTTAATGAAATCGATCGTTTCATCCTTTTTATCAGCGGTCAGACGAATACTCAATTGCCCTAGAAACCGATCGGCAATGATGAGCGCCATTGGCTCAATGGGATTATGCAAGGACCAGAAATTGAAATCTTTGACCAGGCCGACCACTTTTCCGTCCCGCTGAGCACTGCCGTCGATATCAATACCAAACTGCATCCTCTTTCCCAGTGCCGAATCCCCCCAGTTCAGTCGCATGGCCGCGGTTTCATTTACAATGAACGCTTCGGTCATATCGGTACCCATCTCCCGGTCGTATTGTCTGCCTTCCGTAACTTCTAATCCCATCATATCAACATAGTCATAATCAACAAGCATAAAATTCAGGGCCTGCTCTTCCATTTGCCCTTCATTCTCTACCCTGAATACAACCTTTCCGAAATTGCCGCCGGGAATACTGTTGGAACGGGCCGCGCCAATGACACCGGGATAGCGCTTGATTTCTTCCATAAAGGATTCAAGCTTATGTCTAATGAATGTCGTATCACGGAGTTGAACAACCAGTACATTTTCCTTGTCAAATCCGAGATCCGTATTCCTGACGAAATGCAGCTGCCGGGAGACCGTGAATGTCCCGACGATCATAAATACGGAAATTGTAAATTGAATAATTACCAGTAATTTTCGGAATGTACCGCTCTTTTTTCCACGGGTGAGTTCCCCTTTCAATATACCAGCCGCTTCGAAGGAAGATAAATAGAACGCCGGATAACTCCCCGCAACAATTCCGGTCAGAATTGTAATGCCAATTACCGACAGAATTAATCCGGGGTCCTGGAAAACTGTCAGGGAAAAATCCCGCCCGGACAGGTAATTGAAGGTTGGTAGCACCAGCGGTGTAATGATTACCGATATAATCAGGGCGATAAAGGCCAGAATAACCGATTCAGCCAGAAACTGACGAACCAGGGCCAACCGATCGGCGCCGGCGGTTTTACGGATACCGACTTCCTTTGCCCGGGATGACGAGCGGGCAGTGGCCATGTTCATATAATTAATACAGGCAATCAGTAAAATAAATATTGCAACAGCAATGAAAATATAGACGTAGGCGATGTTGCCGGTCGGCAGTTCATACTGAAGTTTTGAGGTCAGGTGAATGTCCGTAATATTTGAGGCCATCAGCTTAAAGCTGCCGTTCAGTTTATCACCAATTTCCCGCATGTACTTATCGTAAAACGCCG
This sequence comes from bacterium, assembly GCA_018824205.1. Taxonomy (GTDB): domain Bacteria; phylum Fidelibacterota; class UBA2242; order UBA2242; family UBA2242; genus B118-G9. The sequence goes on along the minus strand of JAHJGX010000162.1, from coordinate 28,919 downwards.
GGAATTTCTCAATAATGTCTTCCATCCGTGTATTCTCATTCAGTAACACATAGGTATAGGCCTGAATATTCCAGAACCGCCCGGCGCTGTTATCATTAAAACGTTCCGCACCGAATTGTTTTACCACCGTAGCCATAGAAATCAAGCCGTCAAATGTCAGATGAGAATTCCCGGGAAGATCCCGGATTACTCCGGTAACTTTATAGGCTTCACCATCGGCATTATTGACAATTTCATTGATCGGATTTGTATCCCCAAAATATTTCCGCGCCAAATTTTCGGTCATAATGATGGCATTGGGTTCGGTAAAAGCCTTATTTGGGTCTCCATAAATAAACGGATGAGTAAAGATTCGAAATATCGTGGAATCAGCCAAATATAACCCGGTTTCAAAAAATTCTTTATCCCCGTATTTCAATAATATCTGATCATCCATTTTAAGAAGCGGCAAAATTCCGCAATTTCCGGATACTCCGCCTTCAACGTTGGCCCCAGCGGTAAGGCCGTTACGGCGAACTGATCCTTCTTCCCGCCGATAAAGAAATCGGAATCCAGGCGATATATCCGTTCATATTTTTCATGGTATTTGTCATAGGAAAATTCATACCGGACATAGAGTATTATCAAAAGCGTACACACAATCCCGATAGACAGGCCCAGAATATTAATCAGTGTATAAAACTTATTTCGAAAAAGATTACGAACAGCAATTTTCAGATAATTGAACAACATGAAAAGCCCCTCTCCTTTTTTTATATCAACGAGTAGCTAAACTAAATGAAGATTTACTTTTTCCGGAACATAATCGGTATTGAATCTCTTTCAGGCACACCGATTTGAACCAGATCCCAATCCTTATCATGCTCATTGATCACATGGCGTAATGTTTTGATGCGGTCATCGGAATTATTGGAATCCCCCTCCCAGGCAACCAACTCAACCCGGTAATTCAATTTCCGCTTTTTGCCGTTGATCGTTACTTCAATTTCAATATTCTGTTCCGGTTCAACTGTTGGAATAGATAATACTATCTCGCGCATTCAAGCCTCCTTAAAATGGTAAAATGCCGGATAAAAATCCGGCATTTATAGTTTGATCTTCCAATCATTTCCGTCGTTTTTGTGACTTCTTCACCGAAGTCTGTATTTTGAACTTATCTATTAAACGTGAAATTCCACGCCGTTCTTTTCGGTCACTACCTGACCATCAAACAGGTGCACAATCCGGTGCGCCAGTTCGGCATTGGCCGGTGAGTGAGTCACCATCAGGATGGTTGTGCCAGCATCATTCAGATCGGTCAGAATCTTCATGACTTCGTCGCCATGGGCGGAATCCAGGTTTCCCGTCGGTTCATCGGCGAGGATAATTTTCGGATTGGCAATCACGGAACGCGCAACAGCGACACGTTGCTGCTGGCCTCCGGAGAGCTGCTGCGGAAAGTGGTTCCGGCGATTAAGGATGTTCATCTGCTCGAGTTTTTCATCAACCCGTTTTTTCCGGTCAGCCGATGGAACGCCGAGATACAACAATGGCAATTCAACATTTTCAAAAACGGTCAGTTCGTCAATCAAGTTAAAACTCTGAAACACAAAGCCGATATTTTCTTTCCGCAAATTCGCCCGCTGTCTTTCGGAATATTTTGACACCTCATGACCAACAAAATGGTACTCCCCGGATGACGGATTATCCAGGAGACCTAAAATGTTCAACAGGGTCGATTTGCCGCATCCAGACGGGCCCATAATCGCCACAAATTCACCCTCTTTTACTTCAAAGGTCACCTTGTTCAATGCCGTCGTTTCTACCTCTTCCGTGGTGAAAACTTTGGTCAGATTAACTGTTTTAATCATCATATTACTCCATCTTTTTTACTAACGGTGCCGAGGCATAACATTAGCAGGTTATTTCTTCAAAATTAATTTATCAATATCGCCATAACTGTCATAAGATGAGGTTATCACCCGTTCACCGGATTCCAGCCCCTCAAGAACTTCAAAGACCTCCGGGTTCATGCGACCAATGCGAATATCCCTTTTAATGGCAAATTCACCGGATGGATCGACAACATAAATCCACTGTCCGCCGGTTTTCTGATAAAAACCGCCTTTGGCCAGCAATATTGCCTCAGACAAATCACCCAATTCTAGACGGATATGAACGGTCTGGCCACGCCGAATCCCTTCCGGTTCGGTATCTTCAAACAGCATATCGACTTCAAAACGTCCATTCAATACCTCGGGATAAATTTTATCAATGCGCATCTGGTGGGTTACACCGGCGAAGGTAAATTCACCGCGCTGCCCGATATCAATTCGCGCCAGGTAATATTCATCAACCCGAACCCGAATTTTGAAACCATCGAGAACATCGATCTGACCCAGGCGTTGTCCGCGGGTTTTGGATTCCCCGATTTCTGCATTCAGGGATGTCAGTTGTCCCGTAACCGGCGCCCGGACTGTCAAATTATCCAGGTTCTGTTTAACAATTCCCAGATTGTCCTCCATTCTCCGCAGCGACATTTCCAGCTGAAGAATCTGCGTCTCCTGGAAAACAGAATCCTGTTTATGACTGAGCAGGGTCAGTTCACGATTCCGTATCAGGTAGTTGTACCGGTCGCGTGCTTCCTCCCAATCCTGTTCGGAAACCAGATTTTTATTGTAAAGTTCGGCCTGTTTATCGTAAACCCGTTTCTGCTGCTGAATCTGGTAATTTACTTCCAGCAGCTGAGCCTGCAGTGCCAGGCTGTTTTGCTGCATCGCCAACCGGGTATTGCGAAGGTTATTGCTCTGTTGAAAAAGTTCCGCTTCACGGTACATGATGTCCATCAGCAGGTTGGTGTTACCCAGCAGTATTATTTTATCACCTTTTTCAACATAAGTACCGGCGTCTAAAAACTTTTTATCAACCCGACCGCCTTCCATGGCGTCCAGATAGATGGTTTTAATTGGAATGACCGTGCCCGTAACCGGAATAAATTCCTGAAATGGTCCGTTTGAAACCGTGCTGATTGTAATACGCTCTTCCTGGACATTCAGTTTTGAACTGTGATCGCCAAAAAATATGCTGTAAACGATAAAACCCACAATTCCAACTGCAATTACAATACCGGCTATTTTTTTCAAAGTCCATTTTTTCTTTTCAATTTTCCGGTCCATGCTTCCCTTTCTATAATTTTTTCGACGTATGTCCCAAAAATAGCACTACGTTAGAATTATTTAAAGAAAAAAGGTTGTCAACTTTACCTACCTCAATCGCCATTTAACAATTTTCTGATAAAAACCTTGTACAGAAATTCATTTTCAGAGTAATTACTTGAAAAAACCATACAGGAAAATTATATTTATATTAACTGAAATATAGAGTATTAATTATGACTAAAACATCAGACACTTATGACATCGAGATAACCTTGCAAACCTTGAAATACGCAACCCGTCAGTTAGTCGCCGAACTGGATTTGGAACGGGTTGTTTTTCATGGAATAAGCACCATTGCGGACTTCAGTTCCAGTCGGAACCTGTCGCTGTTACTGTTGAATGATGACGGAAAAACTGTGAGTGTCATTGGCGCCATGATCGATGGCAATTACAAAACAGACACAAGCCAAATACCAATCAAAAACACACCACTGGCCGATGTCCTGGATACCAAGCAGCCCGCTGAATATCATTGCCTTCGAAAAAGTAATTTTCCGATTCCGACGTTTAATATATTTTCGAAAAACCGGAAATGTACCTGCCTGCCCCTTGTTGGGACCGGCAATAAAGTCATCGGTTTTATTAATTATGAACATCACCCGAATATTGAGATAACCAGAAATCACGAAGAAATTTTTACTGTTATTACGACTCTGATCGCAGCAGCGATAGAGAATGCCCGTCTTTTTCAGATGGCCACCATCGACGGTTTGACCGGCCTGTATGTACGACGCTTTTTTGATATCCGTCTGCAGGAAGAGATCACCCGTCTGAAACGTGTCGACTCTGAACTCGCCATAATCGTATATGACATCGATCATTTCAAAAATATCAATGACACTTACGGGCATCAGCAGGGCGACATTATTCTCAAAGAACTCGCCGAAATTCTTAAAGCGGCCGTGCGGAAGGATATCGATATACCCTGCCGCTACGGCGGTGAAGAGCTGGTGCTAATTCTGCCGGGGACCGATCTGGAAGGCGCTATTGTACTTGGCGAACGTATCCGGAAACGCTGTGAAGACTATCAATTCAGCAGTCTTTCCGGTAATAAAATCCATACAACCATCAGTGGCGGGATCGCTGCGGTCAATTCAAAAACCGTCAAAACCAAAGATGATTTCTTTCAGCAGGCTGATAAAAAATTGTACGAAGCCAAGCAGTCCGGCCGGAACCGGATTCGGTTTTAATCCGCACGAAATGTAACTATTCCAATGGTCCCTAAAATAATCAATCCCCCGATCACTGTCCGCAATAACGGCACTTCCTGTAAAATTATCAGCGTCAGTATCATTCCGTAAACCGGTTCCAAAGCTGCCGCTATTCCGGCGGTGAATGCCCGGACATACCGCATGCCGGCGATAAACAGTGTATGTGCCAGAGCCGTACAAAAGACGCCCAGAATAACTAAATATCCGATATCCGCAAGTGACAGGCATTTGGGTGTAATCAGGAAAAACGGCAATACTATTAAAGTAGCAATACCATTTTGGTAAAAGGCAATTTTCCGGGAAGAATGTGTGACCGTCATGAGTTTGTTGAGAACCGTCAGCAATGCAAAACTGAACCCGGACAGGATTCCCCAAAATACACCAACAGTATACTGATTATGGAAGTCAAATTCAGGTACGATAATCAATAAACCGGCCATAACGACAAGCGCAAAGAGAATATCCTTTGCCTCCAGCCTCGTTTTTAAAACAACCGGCTCGATCAAAGTGACAAACACCGGGAAACTGGCATATGTCAGCAAAGCAATCGCCACCGTGGAAACCTTGATTGCCTGGAAAAAACTGAGCCAGTGCAATGCCAGCAGAATGCCCATCAACAAAAACAGATGCCATTCCCGACGGAACTTAATTTTAATTTCTTCACCGGTATATCGCATCATCCCCAGGAGAATGATTGCTGCTATCGAAGTCCTGAAAAATACAATTGTCAGCGGGGATTCGGTGATCAGTTTTCCCAGTAAACCCGCCAGTCCAAACAGAACTACCGCCAGATGCAGATAAAAACCGGATTTTTTCCTGTTAAATGCCATTAAAGACCCGAATACTACATTTGAAACATTGATTTACCATGTATGTATCTGGTAAAATAGTCAGATCAGATTTGGAAACAAGGGAAAGTTACACTAAAGGTTTCATAAATTCCGATTATAAAAAATCGGTTTTAATCGTTTTTCTTTATTTACACCCGGCACAGATCACACACATGAAAAAATATTCATATTTCTTGTGAAAATTATTAAAAATATTCTTGGAAAAGTGTTAAACCTGTATACATTACTTGGCGTTATGTTTTTTCTCTTTTTCTCGAGGATGTAAATGTCTGAAAAGTTATTGAATATTTAAGGAATTTTAAAAACCACATGAGCGAAAAAATTTATAACGAAGAAAAAGAAGAACCCCCCGATTCGCGCAGGGGATCGATTGATCAATCAGAACTATCTAGCCCCGCCCCGCCCAATGTAACACATAAACCAGTAAAATCCCTTTCAAAATCATTTTACTCTGACCTGCAGGTTTCTCAGGCCGGGGATATTATTATAACGGGTGAATGGAAAGTAGGGAAACCTCGATCCGAGGATGTCAGTAAGGCAAATCTTACAATAAGTTACAGAGCACAACAATTCCGGCAGCGGTTTTTTCCGGAAGCATCGGATACCCAATGGAATGACTGGCGCTGGCAGATCCGGCACAGGATCATTGACCTCGCCGGTTTAGAAAGTATCGTTCATCTCTCATCAGATGAGCGAGATGCTATCCTGCGCCATAGCGGATCATTACCGGTAGCGATTACACCCTATTATGCCAGTCTTGTCGATCCGGATGATCCGCAACAGCCAATCCGTAAATCGGTCATCATGGTCAGTGGCGAATATCAGGTATCACCTGAAGAATCGATCGATCCGCTGGCTGAAGATAAAGATTCGCCGGTACCGGGACTTATTCACCGCTATCCTGATCGGGCCCTGTTTCTTACGACCGGATTCTGTGCTGTTTATTGCCGATACTGTACCCGTTCACGTCTCGTCGGAAATCTCCGCACCGAACACCGTTTTAATACCCAGAACTGGGAAAAATCGATTGCATATCTCGAAGCCCACAAAGAGGTGCGGGATGTGATTCTATCCGGCGGCGATCCCCTGACTCTGGGTAACAATAAATTGGAATGGCTGCTAAGACGTTTACGTCAGATACCGCATCTGGAAGTTATCCGGCTAGGTACGAAAGTGCCGGTCGTACTGCCGCAGCGGATTACAAATTCTTTTGTCAACATGCTTAAACAATATCATCCATTATGGATGAGTATTCACTTTACGCATCCCGATGAATTGACACCGGAAACGATCCAGGCCTGTAACCGCCTCGCTGACGCCGGTTTACCTTTAGGGAGCCAGACTGTTCTGCTGAAAGGTATCAACGATAATGTAGAGACCATGAAGCGTCTGACACAGGGATTAATGAAAATTCGGGTCAAACCCTATTATCTCTATCAATGCGATCCGGTTAAAGGTTCAGCCCACTTCAGGACTGCTGTTGATAAAGGGCTGGAAATCATTGCCGGTCTGCGGGGTTTCACATCAGGTTATGCGGTACCCTCATTTGTGATTGATTCTCCCGGCGGTGGCGGTAAAATCCCACTCTTACCGGAGTACGTTATCGGACGGGATGGAGATGATTTGTTACTGAGGAATTACGAAGGCAAGATTTTCAGATATCCCGATTCAGGGGGTACAGTCGGCAAAAACATTCAGAATAGTTCCAAAAAATAAACAGGATTTACATGAATATCGGGATTACCTACGATCTGCGGGAGGATTATCTTGAGCTCGGGTACAGCGAAGAAGATACCGCTGAATTCGACCGGATTGACACAATCGAAGCTATTGAAACCACTCTCCAACAATTAAACCATCAAACTGAACGGATTGGTAATATCTGGAATCTCACCAGGCGTCTGAATAATGGCGATCGCTGGGACCTGGTTTTTAATATTGCGGAAGGTTTGCATGGCATTGCTCGTGAAGCCCAGGTACCGGGTCTGCTGGATGCTTATAATATCCCTTATACTTTTTCTGATCCTTTGGTGCTGGCACTGACACTCCATAAAGGAATGACAAAGCGAGTCTTGCGCGATCTCGGTATCCCAACTCCTGCATTTGCGGAAATTCATTCAGAGGCCGACATTGAAACGGTTGATCTACCCTTTCCACTGTTCGCAAAGCCCATTGCCGAAGGAACCGGAAAAGGTATCTCGGAACACTCGATCATTCAGACCCAAACTGAACTGCATGAAACCTGTCAGCGCCTGCTTTCGGAATTCCGGCAAGCTGTTTTGGTTGAATCCTATCTGCCGGGCAGAGAATTTACGGTTGGCATTGTCGGTACCGGATCCAGAGCGAGATCGGTGGGAGTTGTTGAAGTTATCCTGAACAGTAATGCCGAACCGGGCGCCTATTCCTATGAGAACAAGGAAAATTACGAGACAAAAGTCAAATACCTGCGCGTTGACGATAAAACTGCTCAGCAGGCTGAAGAAATTGCCCTGGAAGCCTGGCGTGGAATCGGCTGCCGGGATGCCGGACGAATTGACCTCCGTGCCGATGACGACGGAGTCCCGAACCTGATGGAGATCAATCCATTGGCCGGTATCAACCCCGTTCGCTCGGATTTGGTGATTATCTGTAAAAAATATGGGATCAGTTATAAACAATTATTTCAGATGATTCTGGACAGTGCTTCCGAACGATTGAATTTACATTGACGCAGTCATGAAAATCAGTATACTCTATAATGACGTCAGCACCGCAACAAGCCAGGATGATCTGGATGTACTAGCCCAGGTCAATTTTGTTTCGGAAGCTCTTCAAAAACTGGGACACAACGTCAGCTCAATACCCATAACGTTGGATCTTCAGACAGCCGCCGATTCAATCAAACAGATCAATCCGGATAGTGTATTCAACCTGGTTGAATCTATTAGTGGCGTGGAAAAATTCATCCACTTTGCCCCAACATTACTGGAACATCTAAACATTCCCTACACCGGCGGCAGTGCCCATACTTTGTATCTTACCACAAATAAACTGCTCACAAAAGAATTGATGCGCTCGACAAATCTGCCAACTCCTCCCTGGTTGACACAGGACAATATCACATCCGGTCAATTCAATTTGAAGCCACCCTGCATTATCAAGCCGGTTTGTGATGATGCCTCTATCGGAATAGACGAAAATTCCATTGTAAATAATATTCAACAACTGGAAAAAAACCTGAAAAACCGTTCGGCACGATTCGGTGAATGTTTTGCGGAAGCCTATATTCCCGGTCGGGAATTTAATCTGTCAATCCTGGCAAATTCAGGCGCACCGGAGGTGCTGCCCGCAGCGGAAATTCGCTTTGTGGATTTTCCCGAATCCAAGCCAAAAATTGTTGGCTATCAAGCCAAATGGGACGAGAATTCCTTTGAATATAAAAATACTATCCGCAGCTTTCAATTTGATTCAAATGATCAGCCATTGTTGAAACAGTTAACCGAAATGGCATTACGATGCTGGGAAGTTTTCAAACTGCACGGCTATGCCCGGGTGGATTTCAGAGTAGACGCCCAAAACAATATCTGGATTCTGGAAATCAATTCAAATCCCTGTATCTCACCAGACAGCGGATTCATTGCAGCCACCCGTCAGGCTGCCCTGACTTTCGAACAGGTAGTCGTTCGTATTCTTGCAGACCCAAACAACATTCAATCCAATTAAAGGATAAAACCTTGTTTCGTATCCGACGTATTTACGACGATAGTTTGCCAATCAATCGCCAGGCTATTTCCCAGGTCCAGGAAATTTTGAAAATGCAATTCCGGGACCTGAATAAACGGGACATTGATAAGCTTCCCGAGCATCTCAGGGATCCGGTAAAACATAAATTTCAATCAACTTTGTTCGTGGCTGACGACGAGAACGGACATATTCGCGGTTTTGCTCTGCTGCACTATGCTGCCGACTTTAACTTTGCTTACCTGGATTATATTGCCGCGGCTCTGCAAAAAACCAGTGGTGGAATAGGTGGGGCGCTTTATGAAAAAGTACGCGACACGGCACTCCACTTTGGCGTTGTCGGAATCTTTTTTGAATGTTTGCCCGATGATCCGGCAATCTGCAAATCCGAATTTCTGAAACAAAATGCTGCCCGCTTGCGTTTTTATGAGCGTTATGGCGCCCGACCAATCTGCAATACCGCCTATGAAACTCCCGTCGATCCAAAAGACTCTTGCGCGCCCTATCTGGTGTTTGACGATATCGGCCAGGGCAAACCGTTAAAACGTAAACACGCCCGGGAAATCACCCGGGCAATCCTGGAACGAAAATACGCTCAGCTTTGCCCGCCGGAATATGTTACAATGGTCGTTGAATCCTTTCAGGATAACCCGGTCCGTCTGCGTCCGTTTAAATATATTAAACCGGACAATATTCCATTCATTAAAACATCCACAGTCACCGATCTGCCGATTGCATTGGTCGTTAACGACAAACACGCAATTCATCATATCCATGAAAGAGGTTATATTGAATCTCCCGTACGGATTAAATCTATTTTGAAGGAAATTATCCCAACCGGACTGTTCAAGCAATTTCAGCCGCACCATTATCCGGAAAAACATATCACCGCGATCCACGATCCGGGTTTCGTTAAATACCTGAAAAACGTCTGTAAAAATGTACCTGATCATAAATCCGTCTATCCCTATGTATTCCCGATCCGTAATGCTGCCCGTCCGCCGAAAGAATTACCGATTCGGGCAGGGTATTACTGTATTGATACCTTTACACCACTAAATCAGAATGCATTCCAGGCTGCCCAGCGTGCTGTTGATTGCGCCCTGACGGCAGCGGATCAATTATTAAAAGGATATTACATTACTTATGCATTGGTTCGCCCTCCCGGTCACCACGCTGAGCGGCAAGTGTTTGGAGGATTCTGCTATTTTAACTCCGCATCGGTAGCAGCCCATTATTTAAGCCAACATGGAAAAGTGGCGATACTGGATATTGATTACCATCATGGAAACGGACACCAGAGTATTTTTTATGACCGTGCAGACGTCCTGACGGTTTCCATTCACGGACATCCCCGCCACGCTTACCCATACTTCAGCGGATTTGCTGATGAAATTGGCGAAGGCGCCGGAGCCGGTTTTAATCTCAACCTGCCGCAGCCGGAAAGTCTGAATGGCGAGCAATACCGGAAAATTTTAGACAAGGCGCTTAAGCGTATCCAGCGCTTCTGGCCTCGCTTTGTTATTATTGCGCTGGGACTCGATACCGCCAAAGGAGATCCGACCGGTTCATGGAGTTTGAACACAAAAGATTTCGAGCAGAATGGTTATATGATTGGAATGCTGGGTTTGCCCTTTCTCGTCGTCCAGGAAGGCGGGTACGCCGTCCGCTCGCTCGGTATCAATGCCCGTCATTTTTTTACAGGTTTATGGCATGGTTTTAATGATCATTATGACAATCACAAAACAGGAGCAACAAAAAATGCAAGCTCTTCATCTTGAATGGCGCGATACAGTCCTTCCGGAAGATCCGGAACATGTTCGGGAAATCGTCAGTTCAACCGGTTTTTTCTCCCAGGATGAAATAGATATCGCCGTCGAGCTGGTTACCGAGTGTCTGGAAAAAGGTATAGAAAGCGGGTATCATTTCATATTTGCTGAAGCTGCTGGAAAAACAGTCGGCTATGCCTGTTTTGGTTCCATTCCTGCAACTCAGGAAAGCTATGATCTGTATTGGATTGCCGTTCATAATGATTATCGCGGGGCCGGAATAGGCAAACTGCTACTGACGAAAAGCGAAACAACGATTCGCCGGTTAGGGGGGACTCGTGTATATATCGAGACTTCGGGACGCGATCAGTATGAATCCACCCGCGCCTTCTATTTGCGTTGTGCATGCACGGAAGCAGCCGTTCTCACCGATTTTTATGCGCCAGGTGACGCCAAGTACATTTACGTCAAAAAAATCTAATTAACTTATCTAAAATATCTCGAAAAACGTTGGTTGTCTTTGTTCGTAGAGAATCTCGTATCGGGGGGCATGTAATGATCTGCTATTTGTCACTGTTAATATAAGTATTGATTGAGAAAAACTAAAAGAGATCTATCCTGAAATAGAAGATTCAGAGCATCGAAAAAAATTTACAAATGCCAATAATAAAGGAGAAAGAAATACGTTTAAAATTTTATTCAAGTTTTTTAGGGATTCTTTTATTGGTAATATTATATGGTTCATTTGCAATATCGCAGAACAAACAAACGATGTTTAAGCTAGAGGAAGTGAACTTTCCTCCAAAAACTGGATCCCGATAGATTGGGATTAAGGTGGAAAATGATTAGCTTGGGCGCTTAAAAGGAGATTCCAGGAGAAAAGTAAAAATTTCACTTTCCAATTCGGACACTTTGGAGTAATTTTAAAAAGTGAAAACAGAACCCTGCAAATGATGTCCGATGACACAATCTCAAACTGTCCGAATAATTCCGAAACAGGTGTCCGGTTTGACCGGAATTAGCAAAAAAAAGTTTAGCATCAAAGAATATTAATGGAGAAACTAATATGGATGTAGATAACGAATATTTAGATGATCCTGAATTTCAATTATTAATCCGGAAGTATTTGAAATATTTATTGGAATCCCTTCGGGAAGTAAAATCAAATCTAGACAATCGAGATTTTGAAAAACTTCGCCTATTTGGACATGGCCTAAAAGGAGCGGCTGGTGGTTACGGTTTTGACGATTTCAGCAAAATGGGAAGCAAAATCGAGACCGCATCTTTAAGCGAAAATATTGATTACCTGAAAAATCTGATTAGTGACTTTGAAGCTGCTCTTAAAAAAGAATACCAACGGTCTGAAAAGAAGTTATAGTATTAGCAACTCAAGTTTCGCAGTTACTAAGTTGCTGTTTTTACAGATAACAGAACTCACAAAATCGGTAAATATTTCCTGCTTACAATCACAAATAAAAAAAACAATTTGTGTCATTCTGATGAGTGAAGCGAAGAAGAATCTCCCTCAATAAATTGAAAAAGATTCTTTCCCACCGGGGACCCCGACTCGTCGGGGCACTCGTACCTCGTTCATCTCAAAGAGACCCCTTTGGGGGAATGACAGTTTCGAGTTTTTTATTTGTCCCGATTAATATCGGGTTTTTTTCCATAGCCGTGTTTTACTGAGTTCTGAGATAAAATGTTTGTTGATACGTTACAGTTCACCGCTAAGACGCCGCAGAGAATTTTTATTATTTATTACAACCCCGACAGGTCATGGTATTTACCAAATTTCAAATATCAAATATCAAATTTTCTTTGTGTCTCTGCCCCGACAGGTCGGGGGTGAACTATTACATTTTGGGAAACGCCCTCTGTGTTTTAGTATCTTTGCGCCTCAGTGTCTTTGCGGTATAACCACTTTATGAATAACCCTTTAAAGTGCGGGCAAGTAATTCCCGAAGGTCCTTCAATTTAAACGGTTTTGGTAAATAATCATCAAAACCGGTCTTAATAAACTCCTCACGCTGACCTTTCATTGCATGAGCTGTGACTGCAATCTTGGGTATATTCTTGAAACGATCTTGCGTTTTCACCCTCTCTAAAAATTCAACTCCCGACATCCCGGTAGCAAGACTAATATCAATTAGCATCCCATCAACGGAATTTTCTTCTAAACATTCAAGCGCATCCTTTCCGGAAGCTGCCGTAACATAGTCCACTTGCAATTTCCTTAATAAAAATTGTATGTAATCAACATTAGCCGGATTGTCTTCTAATACCAGCACGGTTTGTTTTCTCTCTACCTCTTTTTTTACTTCTTCATGTCTCTTAACATCTGGCAATTCCGGTTTTTCCTCTTCTACTATAAGAACTTTTTCCGTAGAAGCGGGAAAGGAAAGTACAAATTCAGTTCCTCGGCCTTCATCGCTATCCACATCTATTTTCCCTCCCATTGATGTAAACAATCGTTGACTTACATATAAACCTAATCCAGCGCCTTCATATTTACGTTTATAACCTTCATCTTCTTGACGGAAGAGCGCAAAAATAAATGGCAGAAAATCCTTTTTAATACCTTTTCCGGTATCTTTTACAGTAATAGTATAAATATTATTCTCTACTTCTGTAGTTATATTGATACTGCCTTTATTGGTATATTTCACAGCATTCTGTAAAATATTTCCAAGAGCCTGGGGAAAGCGAAGCCTGTCAACTTTGATGTGCGTCTTGTCCCCATGATATTTTTCAATGATATCTAAGCTCTTATTTCTCGCAGGAATTACAATTTCATTGACACAATTTTTAACCAGATCATCCGCCTCAATGGGTTGCATATATAATTTCATCTGGTCGGCTTCAATCTGAGATATATCCATAATATCGTCAACTAATTTTTTTAGCCGTTCACCACCCCGGACGATTGCGTCAAACATTTCTCGCCTCTCTTCATTAACTAAGCTTCTCAAATCCGTAGATAATATATCGACATATCCCAATATTACATTCAGGGGTGTTCTTAACTCATGAGACATCATGCCTATGAAAACATTCTTTAACCGGTCGGATTTCTCAAGGGCTTCACGGGCTTCAGTCACATCTTCAAGAACATTTAGCATAGCTGTACGAGAGTCCTGCAACTCAAGCATGCGCTTTTTCAATTCATTATCTTTCTTATGCTTGTAAATAGCCATTTTAATGGTTGTATGTAATTCTTTTCCTTCAAATGGCTTTAATATATACCCAAATGGCTCTGTTATCTTAGCCCTTTGTAATAAATTTTCTTCTGCATGTCCGGTAAGGTAAATGACAGGGATATTGAAACGGTCACGTATTTGTTTTGATGCTTCTATACCATCCATCTTCCCTTCTAAAATGATATCCATTAACACGAGATCCGGGGACAGCTGTTCCGCTTTTTTTACGGCTTCTTCACCGGAAGAGACAATATCCGAAACATCATATCCCGAACTTCTTAATGTATCCTGGATGAACTCTGCTACGGGGCGGTTATCTTCAACAACCATAATTTTTTCTTTTACCATCAACCATCAACCATATTTAATTGCCTAAATTTCCCCGATCCTGACTTTGCCGGGAGTACCAAAATTAATAGTTCACTTCTCACGTCTCACGTTTCATCATTAACTTTTTCCATCTTCCTCTGCTCCTCTAATTCTTTTATTTTATTTTTCAATTCAATCATTTTCAATTCCCTTCCAATAGTAACATGTTCAAACCGCTCCAGCTCATGCATATGTTTTTTCAATTCATCCTCTGCCTTCTTACGCTCGGTGATATCTTCAGCTAAACAGACTATCCCCTGAATATTCTTATCAATATCACGCATTACCGAACCCGAAAAAAGTATAGGAATAATTCTACCATCTTTTGAAAGATAGACCCTCTCTACATTTCGGATAAAGCCTTTCTTAAGAATCTCATCAATTCCTAAAGTTTTGAATTCTTCTGCTGCAAAAAGCATACTTATAGGTTTACCAATGAATTCTTTTTCTTCATAGCCAAAAAGCTCCCAGGTGGCTCTGTTGACTTTTTTAATAATGCCATCCCGGTTAGTGACAATAAGGCTTTCGATCATTGAACTTATTATATTGTTAATGTAATCTTTACTCTGCCGTAGAGCCTCTTCGGCCTGCTGGCGCTTGGTAATATCGTTAATCATAATAAGATAGGCAAATTCACCATCCCATTCTGTCACCGTATTACGTATTTCCCCGATGCCCATATCGTTACCCTTGCGGATAATATCAATATTAGTTACTTCACCCTCTATCACTGTAAAACCAAACAAATCACCCACAAGTTCTTCAGACTTGCGGTTAAAAATGTCTTCTACGGCAGGATTTACAAAACGTATTATCCCTTTCCTGTCTGTAACGATAATTCCGGCTGTGTTTTTTTCCACTATATTGTGGAAACTTTCCTGGCTGACCTTTAAGGCTTCCTCTGCCTGCTTGCGCTCGGTAATGTCGCGTACGATACTTGTAAAGAAAACACCCTCCCTTGTCTTCCAGGATGCAAATGAAATCTCTAGAGGAAATTCGCTGGCATCTTTTCTGAGCCCAGTTATCTCAACCGTTTTTCCGATAATGTTTGATTTTTCCGTTGAAACTACCCTCATCATTTCCTTTTGATGAACTTCACGGAACCGTTCGGGTATGATGACGGTAACCGGCTTGCCAATTGTTTCATCAGCTGGATAGCCAAAAAATTTCTCTGCCGCAGAGTTCCAGAAAACGATGTTTCCGCGGCTGTCAACAGAGATGATGGCATCGTTAGCTGTATTTACCAGGGACCGATATTTCTCTTCCGACTCACGCAACTGTTGCTCTATACTTTTTTTGTAAATGGCGATTTCAATAGCCGCTTTTATTTCTTTTTCTTGAAACGGTTTTAGTATATATCCGAAAGGTTCAGTATTCTTTGCTCTATTTACGAATTTATCATCCGCATAAGCGGTCAGGAATATAACCGGAATATTCAGTTCAGCTTTAATCCTTTCGGAAGCATCAATACCGTCTAATTTTCCCGGCATAACTATATCCATCAGGATTATATCGGGCCTGAGGCGCCTGGCTAAGTCTATGGCTTCTTCTCCGGAAGTGGCACTCCCGAGGACTTCATATCCCATAGATACAAGGTGTTCCTCCAATTGCGTTATTATGATCACCTCATCGTCAACAATAATTATTCTACACATATTTTTCTTTACATTCTAAGATTTTAAATTCTACAATAAACTCTGTACCCTTATTTCGATTAATCTGTATTTTCCCCTTTAGCTGTTTCTGAACCAGACTTCTGAGTAACTTTAGACCCAGGCTGTTGGTTTTATAAATGTCAATTTCTTCTGGGATACCAATACCGTCATCTTTAATTCTTATAAAAACTGTGTCATCATCCAACCTCTTTATGAATATTTTAATGGTCCCTTTGTCCTCCTTGAAGGCATGTTTGAAGGCGTTGGAAATAATCTCGTGTAAGGCAAGAATACAGGGGATAGCCTGGATTACAGAAAGGTAAATGTCAGAGTATTCAATAACAGGGGTAATCAATTTTGCATTTGTTACATAAACTTTCGACAGATAGTCAACCATCTCCCGGACATGGTTTCCTATGTTTACTTGAGCAACTCTATTGCTTCGATAGAGTTGCGAATGGATAAGAGCCATGGTATGGATTTTGTCCCGGACATCTGTGAACAAATCTATAGCCTGCTGGTCATGGGTTCGCATCCTGCACATATCAAGTATGCTGGAAATAACCTGGAGGTTGTTTTTAACCCTATGGTGAATTTCCCTCAAAAGCACATCATTCTCGCTGAGCGATGCCTCGATTTGCTCCTGCGCCCGCTTGCGCTCAGTGATGTCTCTCAGTACAACCAGTTCTTCTTCTTCTTCTTCTTCTTCTTCTTCTTCTTCTACAATTATTATTCTTCGCGCGGTTACATTGAATATCCGTTCACACTGTGAAGTAAGTTCTCGTGCTTCACGGGGTGAATCTATTTTTTCTGACTTATAGTGTAACTCGTAATTCTCCAGCATATCTTCAGTTCCAAATAGCCTTTTAAGTTCAGCGCTGAGTTTTCCTTTGTCATTCCCTAATATATCGGTTATGGAAGCGCCGATCGTATTTTCCGGTTCAATTTTAAATGTTTCATAAAATGAACGATTGGCACTCTTTATCCTTAAATCCTTATCAACAACGAGTAAGGACTCCGGGACGGTAGTTATTATGTTTTTTGAGAAATTCCTCTCTTTTTTTATTGTTGCTTCTGCACGCTTTATATCTGTAATATCTTTGGCTCCCGCAACTACACCCGTGATATTGCCCGCTTCATCGGTCAGCACACTGGCGTTAAATGACATTTGAATGAGTCGCCCATCTTTGGTTTTGTAATTGAGTTCACGATTGCGAACGGTATTTTGTGGGTCGAATGCTTCTGCTTTATTGGGTTCTAGGAAAAATTGGAAAAAGCGAAGAACTTCTTCTGCTGCTGCTGCTGCAAAAATAATACTTACGGGCTGACCGAGGAGCTCTTCTTCGGTATAGCCCAATAAATCACAGGTCGCCGGGTTCACGGTCTCTATTTTTGCTTCGGGATCAACCACGATGAGTGTGTCTAAGAAGTTCCGTATGATGGATTCAGCATAAGCTTTCGACGCCGCAATAGCTTTTTCAGATAGTTTACGCTCGGTGATATCGATGCCTTGCGCGATAGTAGACACAAGAGTCTTGCCGTCCTCCGCGTAAATATTTGCCGAGTTCCATAGCGCCAGCCGGGCGTCCCCATCTTTTCGAAGAATTGGTATTTCCACCGATTTCAAAAATTCACCGCCCGCTGTTTGCTCGATCCTGCCCAGGGACTCATTCCGGCTTATTTCAGGGAAAAGCAGGCGCAGTTCTTTGCCGATAACCTCGCCGGATGCATAGCCGGTAAGTCGCTCGAAGGCTTTGTTGAACCGTGTAATCCTGAAATCAGGGTTCCAGACGATAATGGGGGCGTTTGCATAGGTGATCAATTTATCTAAATAATCGCGGGTCTCCCGCAGGCCTCCTTCCGCCTTCCCAAGTTTCTCACTTAAAAGAGCAGCCACCAGGGAAACAGCGATAAACATGGGCGCACGAATTAAATCATTGATTGTCTCCAAGCCGACTCGAAATAAGAAGTGACTTAGAAGCAGCCATACCGCTAAAAACACAGCCACAGCCAGGCCTTTTCTTTGCCACCAGACCGACGCCAGGATAATCGGAATATAAAAGAAGTGAGTAAAAACCGTGCCGCTTTTTAATACCACGTGAAAATAATAGGTTAAAAAACAACAGATAACTAAAAGTGTCGCCATTATCAGAATTTTGTTTTTTTCTCTTTGTATATCAAATTTTGTTATCATCACAGAACCTCACGTTTCATTTTTTTCAAGTTACGCACCTTGAATTAATTGCACCTTGAAAAGGTGAAAAGAACACTTCTGACTTACATAGATACATTGATCTCACCTTTTCAAGGTATTCGCCACATCGATACATTAATTTCACCTTTTCAAGGTATTCGCCACATCGATACATTAATTTCACCTTTTCAAGGTATTCGCCACACAATCTTTTGAAGAGATTCCCGGGATTTTCGGAGTTCATATTCCCTCCGGCACCGGTCAATAGCATATTTGATCACTTTGGTTAATAAAATACCGTCAAGTCCGTCTTTCAGCAAAAAATCCTGTGCTCCCAGGTTTTTCGATTGCCATTCAGTATCTTTATCATAGATTCTGGACAATGCAATGATCGGAATGTTCGGATGCGAGTGATAAATCATCTCAACAATATGCAGTCCGGCGGCATCGGGAAGATGCATATCCGAGAAAATAATATCACATTCTGAAGTTTTTAAGTGATCCAGACCCGCTGCCAGGGTCGTATGCCATTTGATCGTATAATCAACGCTTTTGTTATCTTCCAGTAATTCATAGATAATCCGGGCGTCACTGGTGCTGTCTTCGATCAGTACAATTTTTATATTTTGCCGCTCTGATTTTATTTCTTTAGTCATTTATCCTCCGAATAAGGGATGATTTAATGATCTGAAAACCATCTTTTTTATGGATTAAAATCAGATTAAAAAAGATCCTTGATTCGATCTACTTCAGAAGCTGTACTGATCATCGGATTACCGGACAGAATACCACTGATATTGCGGAACGGTTTGCCAATATGCATCCCGGTGCCGTCAATGGTGTATTCACGGATATCCTTGTCGTGCATCGAACCGCGCATTTTCAGAACCGTGATGCCCCGGTGCATTTCACCAAACATCTCCACATAACGCAGTAATATAATCGAATCTGTGATTGTCGAAATATGAGCCTCTGTCACAGATGTTCCACCCAACAGGGTGGGCGTAGTGGCCGTAAATAAGCCCACAACTTCTTTGTGTTTAATAAAGGAGGTCAAACCAATCACGAATTCCCGGAACCCTCTGATAGAAGATATCCGTTCCAGCGCCGAGAGGCTATCGATCGCCACCCGGGTGGGTTTAAATTTATCAATTTCCTTTTTCATGGTAATCAGGTGATCCTCGAGCCCGGCAACTTCCGGATAGACAGCGACTATTTTCAATCTATTTTCTTCTTCCAATTTTTCATAATCGACTCCCCAGCCGCTGGCATTACGGAGTAATTGTTCACGGCCTTCTTCAAAGGCAAATAACAGGCAGCGTTCCTTATTTTTAGCGCCGCCATTGATGAATTCAGTCACCATCAGGGTCTTGCCGTTGCCGGTCGCGCCGGATATCAGAATAATCGAATCCCGAAAAAAACCGCCGCCACACATTTTATCCATTTCAGCATTCCCGGATGAAATTCGGAGGGTGGAAGATTTCTGTTTCAATTCGATAGCGGATAAGGGAATAATGATAATTCCTTCACCAGGAATAATCGTAAACGGGTATTCGCCTTTCTGATGCATTGTTCCCCGGAATTTCAGAATTTCGATAGTCCGGCGCCGTTTTTCCTGCTCCAGTACATTTCGTACAACAATGACATTATCAGTGACAAATTCTTCAACGCCATACCGGGCTATATCACCGTACTCCTGGGTCCTTTCCGCGGTCAGGATAGCAGTTACTCCCAATTCTTTCAGGGCATAAACGATCCGGAACAGTTCCGAACGGACGATACTGCTGTCGGTTATCTGGCTGAAAATGGCGCCAATCGAATCCATGGATAATCGTTTGGCATTGACTTTATTGATGGCGTGCTCGATCCGGGCTAATAAAGCGCCCAGGTCATAGGACCCGCTTTCCAGAACTTCCATTCCCGGTTCCGGCGACACATCCACAAAGGTCCATTTCCCTTCGTCTTCCCATTTCTGAATATCCCAGCCAAATCCGATCATATTTCTACGAATGTCTTTCGGTGATTCTTCAAAAGTGACGAAAACGACCGAATCATCAAATTGGATAATGCCTTCCGCTAAATATTGTGTTGCAAAAACGGTTTTTGCGCTGCCGGAAGTACCGGCAACCAGGGTTGTTCGACCCATCGGAAGTCCGCCATGAGAAATAAAATCAAAGCCTGGAATCCCTGTTTCCAGTTTAATCATCGTATTTATTTGTTCTTTCGGTTCCATAACAATTATCCTTCCGGTTATCTATTTTTTTTATTTGGGAATAAATCCAACCCAAGCAATACTTTTTCCTGATTGGACAGATCACCGATAATCCGGCGCAGAGGCGGCGGTAGAAACTTGACCAGTGTCGGTGTGGCGATAATCTTTTCATCTTCCGCGAGTTGCGGATTCTCTAATACATCAATGACGATTAATTCGTATTCACCATCAGTCTCCTTTTCGCAGATTTCCCTGATATTGGCAATCGCCCGTTGCGACCGTGGAGTTTGACCGGTGACATACAATTTGAGTGTGTGCTTGCCCATTTTTCTCTCCCATCTTATGTTGTGTTCGACTTTGAAATATTTTGATATTGAACGTAGTAGTTTCGGTAAAATGAAATCAGATGACCCATCAGCTGAATCACTAAAATACGTCCCTCTTCCATGAATGCTTTGATTTTTTCCGTATTTGCATCCTTTGATTTATTATCAAGGGCAGTGACAAAAATATCAATCACGTCCCGGGGACCGGCTTTGATAAAACCTAATTTTTCAGACATTGTCCGCAGTTCCGTTGAAAGATCATGGTCCGCCTGATAAACGCGTTTTTCGATCGCTTTATCCAGAAATGTTTCAAATGAGGATACGAATTCATGAAAAATAGTCGGCTGTGATTCTTTCAGCGGCCCCAGTCCAAAACTCCTGGATGTAATGGTAGTGGAAGTCTGCGTCATTTTCCTGAAGTCGTTCAGTTCCTGTTCTTGCTGTCTTTCATACTTGATGCGTTCTAAGTGTAGGTGATAACGCTCAATCGCATAGCGAAGAGTGCGTAACAGTAGTTCGGAATTCAACTGATCCTTGACCAGGTAATCCTGGGCGCCTGCTTTAATTGCGCCGAGCCCGGTTTTTTCATCATTTAAACCGGTTAGCACCACGATCGGCATGTCCGGCGCTTTGCCGCGAACCTCTCGCAGGGTCTCAAGTCCGTGAAAGGGTCTGTCCGGCAGATTCAGATCCAGCAGAATCACATCGAACTCTCCGGTTGCCAGGCGTTCCAGCCCGGGCGTCAACCGATCGATCCACTCCAGCTCAAACTGCATGTCGCCTGCTTCGGACAGCGCCTCCTTGATCAGCCGGGCGTCCCCGGGATTGTCCTCGATCAACAAAACCCTGATCTTGTCGGACTTTGTTAAGTCTCTCATAACTTTCCCCTCGGGTTACTAACATTGCTCACTGCCATCGCCCGCTCATTTTCCCGATACCTTTCCAAAGGTCACGCCGGCGGCAGTTTCACGATGGTCATCCAGAAATTTTCGATGGTTTGTACTATCTCGATGAACCGTTCCAAATTAACCGGTTTGACGATGTAACAGTTTGCGTGCAGGTCATAGGTTTTAATAATGTCCGCTTCGGCTTTTGAGGTGGTCAGGATGACCACCGGGATGCGCCTCAGGTTGCTGTCTGCTTTTATTTCCTCCAGAACTTGACGGCCGTTTTTCTTCGGCGGGTTCAGGTCCAGCAGGATAAGGTCCGGACGAGGCGCATCAATGTACTCGCCCTCACGGCGCAGGAAGAGCATAGCCTCTACTCCATCCCCGACCACATTCAGTCTGTTGCGTACCTTACCCTCCTTGAGCCCTTCCCGCAACAGGCGTACATCGCCGGGATTGTCCTCTACCAGCAAAATCTCAATAGAATTATCATCAACAGACGTAGGTTTTTGATTCATATTCACACTCCTTTTTGTTAAAAATTTTGAATTGTTTATTTCGCATTCGTATCACTCCTTTACCGGAATCGTAAAGTAAAACGTCGCGCCTTTTCCGTGCTCCGACTCCACCCATATCCGGCCGCCATGGTATTCTACAATCTTCTTGCATACGGCCAGACCAATGCCGGTTCCGGGGTAATCTTTGTCCTGCAGGCGCTGAAAGATCACAAAGATTTTATCCTTATACAGCGGGTCGATGCCGATGCCGTCGTCGCGGACGGAAAAAATCCATTCACTTTCCGCCTGCTTCGCCGAGATATGAACGTGCGGCGGCGGCTCGCCGCGGAACTTGATGGCGTTACTGATTAAGTTCTGGAATAACTCGTTCAACTGCACATCATCGGACATAATAACCGGAAGAGGATCGTGAGTTACTACTGCGCCGCTTTCCTTGACTGCGGCCTCCAGATTGGCAAGAACCTTGTCGATAACAGCCGTGCAATCGGTTGACTCAAACGGTTTTGATTCAGTGCCCACCCGGGAAAACTTCAGCAGATCATTGATCAACTGCCCCATTCGGTTTGCGCCGTCAACGGCATAGGCAATAAACTCGTCGGCGTCGGAATCGATCTTACCTTTGTAGCGTCGTTCCAGTAACTGCAGGTAACTGACTACCATGCGCAGAGGCTCCTGCAGGTCATGCGAAGCAAAATAGGCGAATTGCTCGAGTTCCAGATTAGACCGCCCGAGTTCCGCCATCGTTTCGTTGAGAATGGTGATATCACGGGCGGCGGCAAAAACACCCTGGACATTGCCCGCTTCGTCCCGGTACACGGAAGCGTTATATAAAACCGGGACCAATTCTTGTTTACTTTTATTGTTGATAGTAAGCTGGTAGTTCATGATAGAGTCTTTCGACAACACTTGCTGGTATCCCTCCCGGGCTTTTTCCGGTTCGGTGAAATAGTCGCAGAAATCGGTGCCGATTAGTTGTTCGCGGGACACGCCGGTCAACTTGACCGTGGACTCGTTGACATCGGTAATCTTGCCTTCGGGACTGATGGTGACCAGGGAATCAAAATTGGCTTCGATAAGACTGCGCGTATAGGCCGTAGATTTGCGCAATTCCTCCTCCAGCTGTTTGCTGCTGGTGACGTCCCGGGCGTTGCCCAGCACACCGGTGATGCGGCCGTCGGGGTCCCGCAGCGCGGTGGCATTATATGAGACCGGCACTTGCCGTCCCTTTTGGGTGACTACGGTCAGTTCGTAGTTGCTGACCCTGCCTTCCCGGATCACCTGCTCAATGCCGGTCTGGGCGAAGCCGGGGTCGCTGAAAAACTGCCCGAAGGGCTGCCCGATCAGCTTTTCTCTGCTGTAGCCGCTGATTCTTTCCGTTGCCATATTAACATCCGTAACAATCCCGGAAGGATCGGTCGTCATAATAATATCCGGGTTGGAATCCATGAGAGACTTCTGGTAGGCGCTGGTCTGTTCGAGTTCTTCCGTTAAATTCTGCAGCTCTTCGTTGCTTGCTTCCATTTCCTCATTAGAAGCCTGCAGTTCTTCATTATTGGCTTCCATTTCCTCATTGGCAACTTGCAATTCCCCTTCCCGCTTGCGAACTTCACCGAATAATTCCTGCGTTTTGTCCATGGCGCTGTAAAAACTGTTGGCGCGATCATAGGCTTGTGTATCGATCACGCGCAGTGTGTTCGCTACTTTCTCCTCCCAGGCTCCCCAGCCTATCCGATTGATATCCCTGACTCCTTTGGATGTATGACCGCGTTTGATGTTCCGGGTAGTGCGGGGCTGAATCATCCTGTTCAAAGCCTCGATACTTGTTGTGCAGCGGGCATTCAGATCCCCGGCTCCCCGTGCGTAGCGAATTGTTTGTATTTGTCTCATAATCTTCTCCTTCTTATTTTTGGGTTTATGAAACAGATCGTTTATAGAATACCAGTTCAATAATTTTATCCGCGATCTTTTCCAGCGGCAGCACAAAATCGACAGCGCCCGTTTCTATAGCCGCCTTCGGCATACCGAAATTGCGCGAAGTCTTTTCATCCTGCGCGATAGTCGCGCCGCCTTTAGCTTTAATCTGCCGGCAGCCACGCGCTCCGTCACGACCGGTTCCGGTCAGCACGACCCCGACAGTTTTGGATCCAAAGGATTCTGCCGCCGACGTGAAAAGGACATCGACGGCCGGACGCACGTAATTCTCAGGTTCATCCATATTCAGGACCAGGCGTTTTTCCGCCACCTTGAGATGCTGTCCCGGCACTGCGAGATACGCGGCGCCATCTTTTATAGGCGCGCCGTCCTCTGCCAGATAAACCCGCAGCGGGGAGATTTTATCCAGATACTCATGCAGTTGGGTTGGTTTGGAAGGGCTCAGGTGCTGAACAATGATTACCGCCGCCGGCAAATCGGCCGGCAGACGTTCAAGAACCTGTTTAAGGGCGTCGATTCCGCCGGCTGAGGCGCCGATGACAATAACATGTCCTGTTTGCGTCCGGCGGCTGCCGGATTGGATTTCAGATTTCATTTCATTTTCCGGGATGTTTTGATCGATGAATCGGTTATAGCTATAATTTCACCATTCCCTTGCATTAAAGAATCAAGTAAAGCTTCATCAATGATTCTTTGTTCATCTATTAACTCAAGCCCAAACATTCCTCACCCCGCTTTCCGGTATAATCTTAACTTAGCGTCCAAAGCTTGAAATAACTCTTTCTGCCGGCCGGCCAGGCTCTCTGACTTGCCCAGCAGCAGAAACCCCCGGGGCTGCAAGGCCTGGTGAAATCCCTGAAGCACCCGCAGCTGCAGCGCAGAGCTGAAGTATATGAGCACGTTGCGACAGACAATCAGATCCATATCGCAATGGAACCGGTCGGTAACCAGATCGTGGCGCTCGAAATTGACCGGCTTGCGGATTTCCGGTCGGACGGAAAAACCCGTATCAGCCGGCACAAAATAGCGGTCCAGATATTCCGGCCGGATATCTTGCAGTTCCTTTTCTGTAAAGACGCCTTCCCGGGCGCGCTGTAACACTTTGTTATCTATATCGGTCGCCAGGATCGTAATGTCGCGGCGCCCGATCTCAGCGCCGGGGATTTCATGCAGAAGGATGGCAATGGAGTAAGGTTCCTGACCGGTGGCGCAACCCGCGCACCAGATCCGTAGCGTTCTCAGCGGATTGGAATTTTCATTGACAAGCGCGGGCAGGACTGTTTCTTCCAGGGCTTTGAATACCTCTGCATCCCGGAAGAAGCTGGAAACGTTGATCGTTAGATCGTTAAAGAGTTTCTCGTACTCATCCGGGTTCAAATCTAAAATTGCTGCATAGTCCGTGTAGGTGTCAACCTTCCGGGCAAAAAGGCGCCTTCTTAAACGACGGGCCAGGGTTGTTTCCCTGTATTCCCGAAAATCGAATCCCCTGTCATTATAAATCTTTTCCAGGAGACGCTGCAGATCAAAATTGTTTTCAGCCATACTCTTTTTCCTGTTGACAAATAATTCTTTTAAAAACTGTTATCTGCATCATACTTCTGATTTTCCCTAATTGCACCTTGAAAAGGTAAAAAGAACACTTCTGACTTACATAGATACATTGATCTCACCTTTTCAAGGTATTCGCCACATCGATACATTAATTTCACCTTTTCAAGGTATGTGCAAAGTTTCGTGTAACCGACTATTTTTGAATACAAAATCCGATAAATCTTTATTTTCTTTAGAATTTCATTTTGCATTTCTTGATTACTTTTTCTTAAAGCGAGCCTCAAAGATGCCGTTTTTATGAGAACGTGACAGGGCTTCAGGCGCTACCTGTGAAGGGAATAGAAGCTCTTTATGGTATTTTCTATCAGAGCCCACAGCAGACAGGTTTAAATATTCTGCCTTACCACGACTCTTTATCAGTAAAACCGGATAAACATGTAGATCAGGTATATACCAGCCGCTGATAACAGAATTCCCCACATCAATCGTCTTGAAAAAAAAACATCTTCCGTGGAAAAAACCCGGTTAAGAACTTCACCTGCTCTCAATAACAATTTTGGCGCCACCATTAAGAGAATCCCTACTACAAGGGCGATTATGCCAATAACCAGAAAAATTACAATCATTTCAAACTCCTTTTTTTTGTAACCGGATAGTCACTCGGTTGTCATTCAATGGTCATTCAATGACAGCGAAGCGTAATGACCACCGAATGACTACTTATCAACCCATAAACCATTAACCATTTACCATTAACCATTCCTAAATTTCCCTCCACGTATTCCCTATTACCCTATATCCCCGACATTGTGTAGAAAATTGTACCGGATAGATATTATGCAGATTCATTACACCAATTTCCGCTATATCTTTTTTATTCAACTGCTTTGCAAATAGTGCGCCCTCAAGAAAAGACGTGCTTTTAATAAAATCTACTCTTGTGGTAGGTGCATGGGCAACTCCGTAAAGTTTTCCACCCAACACCAAATCACTCAAGGAAGTGCATAATGCCCAAACTACTGCATCATCCATAATTTCAACCACACCTCTCGCATAAACTTCATTAAACGTTGCCGGTCGGTCCGGGGGGGTAATAGACGACCAATCCGCCCCGAACTCACTAGCATCGTCAAATTCTAATCCACTACCGGCAATAAAAATTATATTGTCATCAATAATAGATTCTTGACTAACAGGTTTATATTCACTACAGGTAATCTGATTGGATGCAATTAAAATCCCCGGTTTGCCGGAATAATCTCCGCCTGTTATACGACCACCACTTATTACAACTTTGCCTTTCACAAAGTACATACTGTTTTCATACAGGCTGAGATCAAAGGACTCCATCTCGATTGTCAAATTACCATTATACTTGTTACCACCGGTGGAGGTGATCGAATTAGCAATACTAATAAGGCTGTCATAAAAAGTATGATCAAAATCGGGCAAAGCAGGAAGCGGTTCCGGATGCTCCGACCAGGTAAAGTATTCATCAAAAGATCCGGTCACTGTGTGTCCTTCCGGAACATAGATACACGTTGGATCTCCCGGCGGATCTCCCAAGCTTACTGTTTCTTCAACTTCCACACTTTTGCCGATAAAAATTGAGTCATTTAATGCAAACTCGCTTTCGATTTTAAATTCCGCTGATGACACTTCATCAACGACAGAAATTGGGCCCCAGGGAGGATTGCTGCTAACCACCTTGTACTCTACAAGGATTTCAATAAGACGCTCTGTTTGTCCATGACGCCCTGTTGAAATAAACCTTGTTTTCCCACTGGTCAAGGGATTTCCATAATAATCAAATGTGGAAGTATTAACTTGTACAGTGCCATTTGCGTGCTCAAATGTCCCCACAGCTGACGGCAAATCGATTTTCATTTTTTCAATTGCATACTCAATCCCTGAGATTGCATTATAGTAGCTCTGGGTCGTTTCTATAAAATCCGTGGTAACTGTGACACGCACAGAAGCAGAATTGGCTAAGAAGACGGTGAGCAATGCTAAAATTACTGTAATACCGATAGCAATGGATAAAAATACAAAACCACCCTCTTTTTTAGCTGCATGGTATAGTCTCGTTATCTGCATCACTTTACAATCCAATTCATATTGGTCAGGTGCCTGACTGATACAAATAAAGTTTTTCCTCTTAATCCCCTTCATAACATCTCTTTAATAATAGCGCCTTTTTCAAAATTCTCACAAATGTCTATTCTATGATTGAGAATTTTCGATTCTCCGGGAAAACGTTTTCAACATACCGGATAGTTTGACCATGATATCTCAGGTCCAGTGTTAACAAAACCCACCATACATTATCTCTGTCAGACTGACTAAGCGGAAACGATGTAAGCGCAACTCGATTGGAGTCCCAATAAGCAAAACAGCTGGCAGCTGTAACTACGCTATCGCACAATACCGAATTAGGACCGCTGTTTTCCTTTCTGTAAAACGATCCACCGCTTAACGTATAGTCAAGCGTCTTTCCCCATCTATTGGTGAATTCTAACTCCGATGCGGTGGCTGTCAAAATGCTGCTTCCAATGCCGAGCATTTTGAACTCCCTTAGAAATTGGGATACTGCTACCTGACCCTTAAGACTGATTTCTTTCCTATTCCTGATATTAGATACTGCTTTCAGGCTGCCTGCAAGTGTCACAGCTAATACTCCAACTATAACCGCAGAGATTCCTATTCCCACAACCATTTCGATAAGGGAAAACCCTTTTGTGGATTGATTATATCTGAGAGAGCGGCATAAATTCATCCAATATCGCCATTTAATTGATTCCATCTCACATTACCTATTGAACATCATATCTTGAGGACATCAATGTAGAAATTGACAGCGATTCTAATTCACTGTGGGATACGGTTGCAATAATACGTTTGAAATTAGTCTGGCTTCCCACACTGTCCTCCCAACTAATGGTAGGATTCACATAAAAAACACGCAAAGATACTGAATATCCGGGAAATTTTTCGATAGAGAAATTCGAATAGCCTGCGTAATCATCTATATCATCATAATCACTTTCACCGGCTTCTTCAGGTCCTAAAGAGATGCTCCAGGGCGGGGAATAATTTTCATCAAATCTGTTGCACCGGACGAGTTCAATATAGGATTGGGCAAGAGTCGTAGCACGAAGAGATGTCTCCGCAACGGCAAATCTTCCCTCCATATTATTAAACCGGCGGGTATTAATTGTGTAATTCATCTTGCGTATGCAATCTTTGGATGTTTAAAGTAATTCATCACACGCTTAGGCATTTTCTGCAGCATCCGCATATGTGACAAAACACCCTTCTTTAAACTCTTTT
>JAHJGX010000161.1 GCA_018824205.1 bacterium | reverse complement strand
TGCTTCTTCCTGTTCCAGTTGCTTTCTTTCGGCTTCCGCACGTTCTTTTTCGATTCTCTTGCGTTCCGCTTCTTCCTGTTCCAGTCGCTTTCTTTCGGCTTCCGCACGCTCTTTTTCGATTCTTCTCTTTTCAGCCTCTTCCATTTCCTTAGCCTTTTCTATACCTATAGAACGAAGGGTATGCATTCTCATAACTAACTCGCTCCAGGCTTTGGACATTTCAGATATGTCTTCTTTGATAGTATTCATCATCTCCGTGAATTGACTTTTCCTGTCATTTTCACTTCCGGTTAAAAAATTATTGAGGTCCTTAGCCATTGCCTGGTGAGACTTTGTTATATCCTTCATAAATTCAGCAACTTCAGCCTTCCTTGAAAAATTATCCGACGAGAGCATTTCTTTTAAAGCAGATGCCATTTGAGAATGAGCTTCACTGAAATTTTTCAGCATATCTGTAGTCTCTTTTACTAATTGATTGGTAAAATCATTCAAAGATTTCTTCTGGTCAGATGCCATCTGTTTTCTAACTTCAGCAAAATTGGTGAGCAGATTTTCAATATCATCAGCAACTTGATTGACAAATTGCCTTAAACTTTCCTTTAGTGCGCTGGCTTCAGATAATCTGATATCCTCATGATTTGAAAGCATCTGAAGTGTCTCTTTCCTGAGTTGTTGATTTTGGTGATGTTTATCCGAAATAAACTCTCCCACTGTAGTTTGAAGATTCCTGTAATCCATCTGGAGTTTATTGCGAAGTGATTTGGACATTTCAGTATGTTCTTTGCTGAACTTGCCCAGCATCTCTGCCGTGTCACTAACCAATCCTTTCACAAAGTTTATCCTGGTTTCATAGGAATCCATGATATCTTTTGTGATGTTTTCCATGCTGTTCGCTAACATAATAATTCTCCTCAATTAATGTTAATTGGTTGTTGTTGATGATTGTGATCTCCGAGATAAAGGTCATGAACGACACATTTCACCTCAAGTGTACTTATATTACGGCCTTTTTTTAAAAGATCATCGATCGTTTCGGTAAAATTTTTCTGCTCATTTCGAAATCTATCCAGAATCTTTCTTACCTCTGTTTCTTTCTGCTCCTGCTCTTTTTTAATTTGTTCAAAGCTTAAATGAAACCGATTCAGACGTTCTTGTTCCGTGTTCTGTCGCTTTTGGTTATCGCTATTAAATTGGGCGCGCAGTTCTTCGGCCATTCGTTTATGGGCTTCTATGAAATTTCGCAGCATTGACTTTACTTCCGCTTCCCGCTCTTTATGCTGTAAACGAATCATAGACATAATCCGGTCAAAATCCTTTTTTCTGAGAAATTCCGAATGAGCCAGGTTGCTGCGCAGCTCTTCCAACATTACTTTGCGCTGCTCTCTGAAATTCTCCATTAGATCATGCGTGCCTTCAATAATCTCACTGACCGATTTTATTCTCTTTTCATAGGAATCTATAATTTCCAGGATAATTTTTCTCATTTTGGTTTAATCTCCGTGACGGTTGAAAGGGTGACCGTTTTGGCAGGATGCACTTTTATAAAGGATACCCTGGCAAAATGGTTCCCGGATTCAGCTACTACGCCGGCGCTGCCGCAGATGCAGTTAGTCCGACCGCTTCGGCATACTTCAGGTATGTTTCAACCGAAGCGATGACGATACGCGCTTCAATAGCCAAAAGCTCGATACCGACAAGCGATACGCGGGCCCAGATGTCGATCACGATACCTTTGTCAAGGATCCGATCGATCACTTCAGCCAGGCTACTGGAAGAATTAGTTTTTTCGACTGCCATTTTTCTCACCTCCTTTCATAAATTGCTGTCTTCTCTATGGCAATAAACATACCATTCTTATAATTGTGCTATTCAGGGATATCTTTTCCGGTTACACCAAACACCTTTGACTGTTCTCATAGTGAGACAGTTATGTGGATTTAGATACTATCACAAGCGACTTAACAGAAAAGATATTATCGCATGCAGGCTATAAATACTATGGTTAATTTCCCATAGTATGGCATTTTCCCATACTATGATTTATACTTTGACCGAAAAACTATGCAATCAATAGAGCTCAGCAGATTGAACTCATGTGCTAATGTTTAATGAATCACCATTTTTTACATTATGAGTTAATTCATAGAATTTTTGTAACTCAGCCATATAAAGTGAGTAAGGTTTATTCTTGTTATGAGGCTCGGCTGCGGAACTCACCGAATGAATTCGGAGCTGGTAGTAGGGAGCGCTTATCCCACCCAATCAATTGGGTGGTTAACCTTTGAGCTGAAATAATGAGAAATGCTGCAGATAAAACGTTAACCACCGGCTTTAGCCGGTGGAATAGAGCTAACCCTACCCCAAATCCCGACTTCA
>JAHJGX010000160.1 GCA_018824205.1 bacterium | reverse complement strand
TTTACCTTTTAGTGATTTTGTGTAGGTCATTTTATATATCTCCTTTACTATTTTCTCCACGGATTTTCACAGATACACACAGATTATTATTTCGATTTTTTTTCAAATTTCTCTTCTCTCTATTGAATTTTTCAATTATCTCTTTTCTTTTTTTCTTCATATAATTTGTTTCTCATTTTATTCCTTCAATCTTTTTTTCATTTCAATCATTTCTATTTCCTAATTTTCAACTTAATCAAAACCGCGGTAATGAGTCCAACTCAATTTGTGACGCAGTGTGTCACATTTTGGAAAAGTAAGATGGAAAATTCTCATGTTTCTTAAATTTGACTCATCAAATCTTCTAGCGTAATCTTTCTTTCCATATCTCATACTAACCTATATTTTTTTCAATCGTAGTGACAATCAGGTGAAATTTTAGATTTCTGTTTATTATCTACCCACCTTTTCTCCGAACCATCTCTGAACAAATTATGAATACTAACTCGGTGTAAATATTTTCTGGGTATTTACTGGGTATTTTCTGCCAATTCATCTATCCACCTTTTCTACCCACTTTTTCACCGCTCCTTGTACCGACCCTTCTACCCACCTTTTCACCGAACTGAAACCATTCGGCGCAAATATTTTCTGGGTACTTTCCGGGTATTTACTGGGCATCGGAAACGATTTCCCAATATCCGCCTTTTGCCGGACCGATTCTTTTAAGGAAACCTTTTTGTTTTAGTTTTTCAATGTTTTTATCAATTGCTGTCGTATTGATACCAATCCTATTTGACATTTCTTTTTTTGAGATTTTGGGATTTATTTTAATCAACTCCAATATTTTCTTTTGACTTTCAGCCAACTTTTCTACCCACCTTGTTTGATTTTCTTTTCTACCCACCTTTTCTGCCCACCTTTTCTACCCACCTTTTCACCGACCTTATCACCCACCTTTCCTGACCACCTTTCCTGACCACCTTTTCACCGACTTTTTCATCAATTTTCTTATTCCAAAAAATAATCTTAAACTGCAACAATTCTTCCATAAATTCCGGAATGATTTTTCCATATTGTTTACAAGATTTAATAATATTAGAAAAACCCCGTCCCCACTGTTCGATTATATTTAGTTCCGAAAAAATTCTACCGATTGTAAGATTTCGTAATTTAGAAAAATCCGTTTTTCCTATATCATCCACAGAAAAGCCGGCTGGCAACTCACCCGGACTGCTTATCTCAATCCTATTATCAAAAATAGCAACTTTGATATTCTGTCCTTTTAATAGATAATTTCTATGGGTTACTGCATTGATAATCGCTTCTCTCAAAGCCGGGATAGGATATTCATATTTTTCTTCTCTATATACATCAACAATTTTTGCAGAGAGTTTTATATTCGATTTTAGAAATTTTATTGCTGATTCAATCTGGTCGATGATACTCCCTCTGAATTCAGCCTTATCGATAAATATGTCTTTAGTATTTCCTTTGAAATGAGCACATTTTATCTGGGCAAAATCGTATTCAATATATTCTTTTTGGGGAAATAATAACATTCCCGCCACAGTTGGATAAATTTTTTCATCTTTTGTTGCTAAAAGATTAAACATAAAAAGATGGTCTTCTTTTATCTGAATATCCTTTTTCTCTTTAAAGATACTTTTCATTTTTAGAAAATCCACGTCATCCTTTGAGAACCTATGATCGACTTGAGAGTCATAACTGATATTTTCACCTCTAAATTGTAAGGATTTTATTATCATCTACACCAAAGATCAAATTCCCGCCGCTTCCATTAGCAAAAGCAACAATAGTCTGTAGAACTTTTTCTTTATTGGAATTATTAAATTCTCTTTTGAATTCTAATGTTTTACTCTCCTGCTTTGATAATAATTCTTTCATATTTATATCAGTCTTTTATCCTTAAAACTAAAATAATTTCCCTCTGCCACGATAACATGATCTGCAACATCAATTCCCAAAATATTTCCTGCTTTCACTAATCTTTCTGTAATTTCCAATTTTATTAGATTTTGTTTCCCGTACTTTCCATTTTTTATTCTTCATATCTCTACGTTCTGTGCGTCCTCTGCGGTTTACAAATTAAACAGGTTAAAATTACAAATCTTTTAATGCAAAAAAAATCACACTCATTTTCACGGCGTTTACCAGTGATGCCTCCTTGAAAATATCATCTTTAAATTTAATATCAATAATTGAAAAATCATCCCGATTTAATGTCGCAGTAATGGCTTCGGATTCGAAAATGTATTGATTTTCTCGTAATTCCAGGGATTTTATCACATTTTGTTCTTTGTACAACAATTTACCTGATTTGAGATAGTAGCCTTTTTCTGCATTTCGGAAGTTTTTTTCAGTCAGAAACACCCTGGGCTTGTCTTTATAAGGTGCCCCACCGGTGGGGCAGAACGTCGCGCAGTTGCCACATTCATTGCAAAAATCGTCGATATTCAGAATCTGATATTGCTGTTCAATTTTAAATATTCCATCCTCCACGATTTTTATCTGTCCATTTTCACAAAGGATTTTTTGGATCTTGATTTCGAATGGCAAAACCTCATACCCCACATTCGCCCGGTTGGGACAGACCGTTACGCAGATATCACAGAGTTGATCGCAATACAGACAGCGTTTTGCCTCATCAATGGCCTCCTTTTCAGTCAATGACAAATCCACAAGACTGAAATAATCACGTTCTGCCAACGGAGTTTCTTCGACATGAACACCCGGTACAATCCGTGCCCGTTTATGATGAAGCTCCTCCCGGCTCAGGCCTTTATCCACCGGCTGTAATGGCGTTGTCTGCCGGTCAATCCCGGATTTTCGCATAATAGTTTCCGCCGTTTTTCGTCCGTCGGCGATGGCGCTGATAACGGTAGATGCACCACGATAGGCATCGCCGCCGATAAAAACATTCGGCAGTTGAATTTCACGGGTTAGATCGTCCTTTATTTCCAACAGATTTTCGTCAATAAAATCGGTGACCCGTTCCTGTCCAAAGGCCGGAATAATCGTATCGGTATAAATCTCAAAGTCGCTGCCATCAATTTTCTCCGGTCTTGGTCGCCCGGATTTATCATTTTTACCCAGCTTCATTTTATAACAGGTCAGCGATGTAATATTTCCATTTTTCGAATTAATTCTCGCCGGCGCCGCCAGTTCGATCAGTTCAACCCCTTCATTAAGAGCGGCCTGAATCTCATCCTGGTCAGCGGGCATCTCCCGACGAGTCCGTCGATAGACAATAGTCACATTTCCGTCTTCACCGACAAATCGTTTTGCGGTCCGTGCTGCATCCATGGCTGTATTGCCCCCGCCAAGAATAATGATTTTGGGTCCCAATTCGACCTTGATTCCCTGGCGTATGGCGGATAAAAATTTCAGTGAATCGAGCAAACCGACCTTTACATTATCACCAGGTATTGCAACTTTTACGGTTTTTTGCGCACCCACAGCAAGATACACAAAATCCGCTTTGGTTCTGATTTGCTTAAAAGATTCTTTATCAATTTTATGTGATGTGTGAATCTTTACACCCAGGTTTTGAATCCGCAGATTGTCCTCATCCATTGCATTTTCTGATAAGCGAAAAAGCGGAATCGCGTCGGCCAGCATACCGCCGGCAAAGGCTTTCGTTTCAAAGACATCTACCTCAAAACCGGCCAAAATCAGAAAATAGGCACAGGACAATCCGGAAGGACCGGCGCCTATAATCGCTACTTTTTGACCATTTTTCTTTTCCGGTATGTGAAGTTCGTGAAAGGGTGTATTTTCGGCGACAAAGCGCTTTACCTCCCGGATCAGCAGCGAACTGTCATAATTGATCCGGGTACATTTTGTCTGGCACAGATGGTCGCAAACCATGCCCGTCACCGATGGAAATGGATTGGTTTTCAGAATGGTTTCAAAGGCTTTGGGCAAATCACCCCTGGCGGTCCAGTACATATAATCGGGAATCTGCTGATTCGAGGGACAGGTCGCCACACAAGGCGCTCCGATACAGTCAAATTCCGTCAATTCCCGGTCGGTTTTGATATCAGTCCTAGCAGCGTTATACACCGAATTTTCCACAATTTCATCGGCATAACGATTCAGATAATCGATAGCAGACTTATTGTTTTCGGGAAGCGGCTGTTTGATATTTTCCAGATATTGCGTCAGCCGGGCATAGCCGCCGGGTTTCAGTACATCCGAACAAACTGTCACTGGATTCAGGCCGCAGGCCAGCACATTGGCGATGTTAAAAGCGTTTACACCGGCACAGAAGGAGATCGGCAATTCCGGGAAATCATTTCTGACTTTCCGGGCAACATTGATGCTGATGGGATGCAGCGCCTTGCCGCTCATGTACATCGCATCATCGCTGAAAATTGCTTTGTGGTTCAGCGCTTCCAGGGTATTGGTCAGTTTGACACCGAAAAAGACGCCCTGTTTTTTCGACGATTTTTGCAATGATTGGATCACCTTCACTGCTGCCGGATAGGTGATATCATGCTCAAAAGCCACATCGGGAACGTGTGTTTCGTAACCGAGTTTATTTAAAATCTCATGGATTTTTTCTTTACCTAGCAGCGTTGGGTTCAATTTAATAAACGTATGGAGCGCTTTTTCTTCGATCAGGTATTTACCGATTTTTTCAATCTCATCCGGCGGGCAACCATGCATTGTGGAAAGGGTAATATTATTGGACATCCGGCCGGGAATATCAATTTCATCAATTGCCGGATAGAGATCACGAATTTCATCAATCAGGGCTTGTTTTTCAGTCCCACAATTTGCCATTTTATCAAAAAACCACTGTACATTATCGTTCAGAATCCCGGACATATCGTAACCGACACTCATATTAAAAATCGTCCCCAATTTGTCGGACCAACCGAATTTATGTCGCAGAATATGAATAACGATCCAGGCTTTCAGGTACTCGTGGAATGATTCTTCGATTTTGAGTTCCTGCGACCATTCGCAATTATAGCCTTCATCCTGAATATCGATGCAGGGCTTGGAAACCTCAATCTCGTCCAGCGTCTGCACGGTTTTCAATTCGATATAGCGGGCGCCGCAGAGCCAGGCGGTGATGATATTTTGCGCCATTTGCGTATGTGGGCCTGCGGCGACACCGATAGGCGTTTCTAAAGACTGCCCGAACATCAATGTCTTAAAAACATCCTGATCGCCGGGTGTAAAAAACTGGCTGCGATAAATTCCGAATATGCTTCCTTTTGCATCGGATTTTAACATTTGCGATAACAATTGTCGAAACGGTATGGTTGAAAATCGATCACTCATAATAGTTCTTGTGTAATTTTCTGACTGCGTTTTTGACGTTTTGTATGATTTCTTGTTCATCGATCGTCTGCATTGCACCATCTTTATAAAGAATGATACCATCAGCGATAGTCATGTACATCGGTTGTCCCTGAACACCGAAAATCAGGTGATAGAACAGATTGTCCAAGTTAATGTCCGTAACCGGTATGTAATTTGTAATCGCCAGATCGGCGCGTTTGCCAACTTTCAGAGCTCCAGCATCGGGAAAAAAACGCTGAATCAACTCGGCCGGCCAGCGGAATTGAATATCCAGTGGATTATCAATTTTCCCATTGCCTTGCAGAAAATGGGATCGCATGGTACCCAGGATATTACCGGTCATGCCATCGGTACCCAGAACGTATTTTGGGATTTTTAAGATATCCATTACTCCGACATTATTATTGGCATTGGACTCGGGATTGGAAATCACTACCGGCTGAATCTCTCGAATTAGTTCATAATCTTTTTCCGACAAATGAATGCAATGCGCCAGAAACGAATCCTTCGACAGCAATCCGAATTTATTCAAACGATCCACCGGTCCGTCATAGCCATAATCAACACAGTATTGATAATCGGCTTTGTCCTCACCGCAATGAATATGAATTGGTAATACTTCGGGTTTTCGGTCCCGAATCATCGCCATCGAGAGTTCACCCAGAGTAAAATTCGCGTGCAGACCCAACATTCCCTGAATATGTGGGTCCTGGCGATGAGTATTCCAGAAATTGATGTTTTCATCCAGTTGCACCTGTAACTGTTCTTCACCCATCCTGTCGGAGATCTCGTAACATAACAGGCCTTTGACACCGATTTCCCGGAAGGCTTTTTCGATCAATTCCAGGCTGCCGCCGACGGCATTCATCGAGGCGTGATGATCGAAAATTGTCGTTACACCATACTTCACCGATTGGATCAAGCCATGAATCGCAGAGTAATAAATCGATTCCGCGTCCATGGTTTTATCCAGGTGCCACCAAAGATTCTCGAGAATCAGCTTGAAATTCGTAGTCGGTCCAATAGGCGCCAGTCCCGTCGCCAACGCTGAATAGAGATGGTGATGAGGATTCAGCAGTCCCGGCAGAACCAGTCGTCCCTGCAGGTCAATGGTTTCCACATCGGTTTGCCAGAGGTCATCACTTTTTCCGATACAGACGATCCGGCCGTTTTCAATCTCGATAGCGCCGTCTTTAATTAAAAATGAAAAACCATCGGTAATAGTGGCATTGATCAGGATATATTTTGTCATTATTTTCCTATTTTATCTTGTTAAAAACCGTCCAAAGCCCGGCTTTACACACATACCTCTTTGATAATCATAAACTACTTCACCCCGAACGACTGTTTTTATGATTCGCCCCTGGAACGTCATCCCTTCAAAAGGTGTAATCTTGCCCTTTGAAAAGAAATCTTGTCCCTTTACTGTCCAGTTTGCATTCGGATCGACAAGCACCAGGTCGGCATCTTTGCCGATTTCGATGGAACCCTTGCGGTCAAACAAGCCATAACGTCGGGCGGCATTTTCCGAAATAATTTGCAGAAATCGGTTAAGATTAATTTTTCTTTTGACAAATCCTTCCGAATACATATAGGGCAAGAGCGTGCCGGTTCCGGGAATGCCGGAATAGTCATCCCAGGCAGAACCGGTGTCTTTCTGACTTGCCGGAACAGGAGCATGATCGGAGGCCACGAAATCCAGCGTTCCGTCCATCAATGCCTGCCATAATCCGTCGGCATTGCCGGGCGATTTCACCACCGGCGCCGTCTTCAACGCACCACCGATGCGTTCCAGGTCATTGCAGGAGAATTGCAGGTAATGGGGCGCTGTTTCACCGGTGATTTTATTTTTACCAGTCAGCAATTTTGCCGCTTCAGCCGTCCCGATATGGACAATATGTAATTCCGCACCGATTTCTTCTGCCATCGTGACGGCATTCTTCACAGCCCGGATTTCCACAGTTTCAGGACGGGAATTATAGTAATTATGCCAACCGGAGCCTTTAACTCTTGCGCTTGCTTCAGCCCTGGTGACCATCTCGTAATCCTCGGCATGCAGCAATACCGGCCGATTAAGTTCTTTTGCTATTTTTAACACCTGACGAAACTGGTCAAAATCGAGCCGGGAGAACGAGTTCATTCCAGATATAAAATAGGTTTTAAATCCTAACACGTATTCCGCCAGATCTGTCATGCTTTTCTGAAAATCACCGTCAAAGCACCGCCCGGAAACACCACCAAAGAAACCAAAATCAACAACGGACTTTTGCTGCACAATTTTCAGTTTGTGTTTCAAATTCTTGATATTCGTCACCGGTGGAACCGATGTACAGGGCATATCAATAACAGTCGTGACCCCACCGGAAGCCGCCGCGCAGCTGCCGTGATAAAAATCTTCCCGCTCAGTATAGCCGGGATCATCAAAATGCACATGCGGATCAATCGCGCCGGGGAATATCTGCAAGCCGGAAGCGTCAATCTCATTTCCGCCTCCCAGATTTGGCCCGATGTCGACTATCGTATTTTGCTCTATTCTGAGGTCAAGTTTTTGAAAGTTCTTCTCACCGGAGAGGGCAACAATACCATTCTTAACAATCAATTCTTGCCTGTCTTTTTCATTTCTCGATACACTTTCGCCGGGGTAAAGGGCGCTTCAAACAGTCGCACTCCGACCGCATCGTAAATCGCATTGGCGATGGCCGGCATGGGACCATTGATTCCGATTTCTCCAACCGATTTCGCTCCAAAGGGGCCGGATTCTTCATGTGAATCAACAATAATAGTCTTGATTTCCGGCAAATCCGCCGCGGTCCAGATTTTATAATCACGGAAATGTTTGGTCAGTAAATTCCCGTTAGCGGAAAATTTATACTGCTCTGTCAGCGCATAGCAGATACCATTCACGACCGCCCCGTCAATCTGGCCTTCCGCTAATATCGGATTCAGCGCCTGACCGCAATCCGCCACGGATACAAATTTAATCACATTGACTTCACCGGTTTTTTTGTCTACCTCAACTTCAACAAACTGGGCAATAAAGGGCGGTGGTGACTGTTCAACTATTTGGGATGCACCGGCCTGAATCTGAAACTGGTTCTCCGTGTAGAGCGCATGGACCGCAACATCGGAAAGTGAAATACATTTATTATTTTTACTGTCATTCACCTTTCCGTCAACCAATTCCAGATCGCTTTTATCAGCCGCCATCATTTTTACGGCTACATCCAAAATTTGCTCACGGATTTTTTCGGCGCATTTTTTCACGGCGCCGCCGGAAACATAGGTTGTCGAAGAAGCGTAGGCGCCTACATCAAAGGGCGTCCGATCTGTATCTGAGGACAATACAATCATTTTATCCAGTTCAACACCCAGTACTTCTGCGGCGATCTGGGCCAGAACAGTATCGGAACCGGTGCCGATATCCGTCGCACCAATATCGAGATTAAACGAACCGTCATCATTCATTTTCATATAGGCGGCAGCCATATCGACCAGTGGAATCCCCGATCCCTGCATCGCTACTGAAAGACCGACGCCACGGGCTTTATCACCATTGGTAATCTTTTTACCCCGTTTATCATACCAGCCGATTTCTTTGGCGCCAATATCGATACATTCATCGAGTTTACATGAATTGACGTACTGGGTAACGCCTTCGGTACCTTCACCAAGCGCTTTAAAAACCTGGGATGTTTCCCCAACTTTGATATGATATTTCTTGATATATTCCAATAGATCAATATCCAGTTTTCGGGTAATCATATCCAACTGCTGATTCAATGCGAAATATCCCTGTGTCGCGCCGTAGCCGCGATAGGCGCCTCCAACGGGTAAATTTGTATAAACCGACCGGCCGATGAAATGCATATTTTCGATTTTATTGAATAACGGTAACACTTTCGCGCCGCAATTGGACAACACCGTCAAGGCGTGGGTCCCGTAAGCCCCGGAATTGAGCAGTGAGTCCATTTCCAGAAAGGTAATCTCACCGTCATTTTTCACGCCGGTCCGCAAGCGCACTCGCACCGGATGGCGGGTTCGGCTGTTTTGAAAGACTTCCTTGCGGGACAGAACAATCTTTGCCGGACGTTTGTGTTTGATGGTGGTCAAAGCAACCAATTGCTCCAGAAAAACTTCCTGTTTGCCGCCAAATCCTCCTCCGATTCTTGGTTTAATCACCCGGATTTTAGCCAACGGAAATTCGCAGACTTTCGAAACAATCCGGCGGACATGGAACGGGACCTGGGTTGTTGAAACGATAACCAACCGGCCCATTTCATCAAAAAAAGAAATTGCCGCATGCGGCTCCTGGGCACAATGCGATCCGTAGTGCGCTTTATAAGTTTGATCGATAATAAAATCCGCCTCTTCTTCGCCTTTTTTTAAATCACCAAAGCCAATCTCCACTTCGGCGGCAAGGTTTTTATCCGGTTCATATTTCGCGCCGATGGGTGTAAAACGGTCAGGACCGTGTAATTTGGGGGCACTTTCTGACATCGCTTTTTCGGAGTCAAAGAGCGGTTCAAGAACATTGTATTCTACGTTTATCAGTTTTATCGCTTCGGCTGCAGTTTCCCGGCTCTCTGCGGCTACCATCGCCACCCGATCACCGACAAAGCGCATTTTAGTATCAAATAAAACCGTATCGTAAGGCGATGGCTCCGGGAATCCCTGGCCGGCGGTAGTATGCAGAATCGGTTTGACATTTTTAAAGTGAAAAACGTCTACGACTCCAGACAGTTTCCTGGCTTCAGTATCATCAATAGCTACAATCTCTGCATGAGCATGAGGTGAATACAAAAGGGCAAGATAAAGCGGGTCTTTCAGTTTGAAATCGTCGACGAACTTGCTTGTACCTGTGGCCAATGAAAGGGAATCGATTTTCTTTTCGGATTTTCCAATGATATGATAATTATTCATAAGTTATGCATTTCTTTTAGATATTTTGGAGTACTGGAGTGCAGTCACTTGCCATTATAAAATACCTCAGACTCTTTCACATTTAACTGATTAATCCAATCTCCTGAATCTCTTTTTTCCTCCAAAATTTCAATGAGTTTTAACAAGCCATTTTCTATTTTATATGCCAGAGCATCTAAATTCTCAAATTCTTCCTCTGCTATCTGATTTGCCTGTTTAACGGCATTAAGACCGGATACGGATTCTCCCAAAGATCCCAGCGCAATATACAGAAACTGAATGTATTCGCGAATCGATCGCCGACAATAGCCCTCAGCGATATTTCGATGAACCGAATCTGCCGAAGCATACGCCTGTGAGGCAATCCGTTTCAATTCGTATGGGAATTGTCGAAAAACAGTACTCGTCTGCTTATAAAAATCAATAGCGTCGTTCCAGACCCGCAGCTGTTGGTAACCACGGTTTTTATTCTTACGTGCCTGGTTTGAGTAATCCGTCATTACTCCAGTACTCCTCCATAGGAGTTCCTTCGGAACATCACTCCAATTCTCCATCATTCCAACACTCCATTCCTGAGCCTCTCCGCCGCCAGCTTCACCGCTTCGATGATCTTCACATAACCGGTACAGCGACA
Organism: bacterium; assembly: GCA_018824205.1. GTDB lineage: Bacteria > Fidelibacterota > UBA2242 > UBA2242 > UBA2242 > B118-G9. The sequence continues at coordinate 4,878 of JAHJGX010000160.1, read as the reverse complement.
GAGATTACCATCCAATGCGTTTTTGATTTCGATATCAGACGGATTCGGATATTCTTTTAGAAGTGCATATGTGGCCAACACCATTCCAGGGGTGCAATAACCACACTGTACCGCACCCGCTTCCACAAAGGCTTCTTGAATAATATGAGGCTCATGTAAGGTTCCGATTCCCTTGACGGTCTTTATATCTACTCCGAGCGCGGAAGCCGTAAATACCTGGCAGGAGTTCACCGGTTTATCATCGAGCAGAACGAGACAGGCGCCGCATTCACCTTCAAGACAGCCATTTTTAACTTCCGAAAATCCATGATTTCGCAGTGTGAACAACAATCGCTCGTCGGAATTAAAGGTACACTGGCATTTTTTTCCGTTTACTGTAAACTCTCCGTTCATGCTACGACCTCACCATTTTCTGAATCAAGCGACCTAACTCAATGCCCGCTTTAATACTACTGTATTCCGGATCATCAAAGCGGCTGCCGGCAAATTTCAGACTTACCAACTTTTCAATTTCTGCGGATTTAATTTCATTAATTTTCCGGCCGTTTAAATAATCCTCTACTGCGGCAAGACGGGTATATTTCGACGTTATTCCTACCACAACAATACGACTCTCGGAAATTTTATTATCATCAACCCGAAGCAAGACAGTATGATTAAACGTCGACATGTCGCTTTTGGTCCGAATCTCACGATAATGCGCCGACCGCCAATCAGCATTTTGGAATTTCACAGCCATAATCAGTGATTCAAGATGAAGGGTCTTATCGCTGATGTATTCTTCAATGGGAAAATCACCGTTGTTTTTTCCGACCAGCGTTACAATCGCGTCCAGAGCAATCAAAGCACCCATCAGGTCCGACCAGGGTGGAAACATGGCAATACTGCCGCCAATGGTGATCCGGTTGCGCAGTGGCGTATTTGCGGAATGATGCAGGCTTTTCACCAGAATATGTTCCGGGTCGGTTTTTTTCAATTCCGTAACTACGTCCGCGTATGTGCACATGCTGCCAATTTCAAAAAAATTGTCCATTTTTTTGATGTTATTTAAAGGCAACTGTGATAATTCAATCAGCCCATCAACACCGGACAAATTTCGTAATAATAACCCTGTGCCACCTCCGTGAGCTAGTACGTTTTTTTGCCGTACCAGCATTTCGGCGTCGGCAAGGGTCTTGGGATAGTTCCAGTTTAATTTTTTCATAGTTATCAAATATCCACCGATTTTTATTAAATGTCAAGAAATCAAGCCTGTTTTTCTGTGTAAAACCAACTTGTACTCAAACCATGATTTCCATATATTTTTATATCTAAACTGGAGAGTAGCAATTGGAAGCCACATTTTTACTAATCGCACTTATTATTTACGGAATTTCTCTTGGACTTTTTCTATTGAAAAACGATCTTTGGGCCGGCATTATGTTAATAATTGCCGTATTGATTCACCTCGGCGGACTGATGGCCCGTTCAATTATTGCCCAACACCCACCGTTTACCAATATGTATGAGACTTTTATCCTGCTCCCTTTTCTCGTCGCAATACGGATGGTGTTCTGGAAAGAGCAGCTTGGAAAACAGTTCCGGAAAATCCTTACCGTCAGTGTTATGGCCATTATCTTCATTGCGCTAATGCTGCCCGAATCGCTTAAAACACCTAAGCCATTGATGCCGGCCTTGAACAGCATCTGGATGTACATCCATGTTCCGTCCTATTTTTTAGGCTATATGGCGATGCTTGTAGCGGCTGTTTATGCTGTCTTATTACTTGTTCAAAAAGAAAATAACGGGGCATCCAACGCAATTATTAAACGGATGGACAACGAAGTAAAAATCGCATTCTTCTTTTTAACGATTGGAATGGTCACCGGCGGCATCTGGGCCTATGTCAGCTGGGGAAATTATTGGGCCTGGGATCCCAAAGAAACATGGGCCCTAATCAATATCATCGTCCTGTCATTTTACTTTCACCTGAATACTACAACAAAACAAAAAAAAGCCGTGATTGTACTTTTTACATTTCTGACAATTGCATTTACCTACTGGGGCGTCAGCTTTATTCTCTCTGGCCTGCACAGCTATACTTAGGAGAATAATCCAATGAAAATTCTGTTCGTATTTCAATTCATAGCAATAAGTCTTATTTGTATATCTTGTATTTCCATGAAAAGTAAAGAATCAGAAAAGGAAAAATTATTGCAGACAGACTGGGATTTCGCCCGGACATCGGTGAAAATCGGCGCTGCCGAAGCGTTCAAACTCTATCTCGATCACGATGCATTGATGCTGTCGGCCAACCAGCATCCGATTGCGGGACGTGACACCATTTATCAGCAAATGCTTGCCAATGATGAGTATACATTGTGCTGGGAACCGCAGGATGCTGAGGTTGCTTCCTCCGGTGAGCTCGGCTACACCTGGGGAAAATATACAGTAACGGCTGAAAATCCGGATGGCGCTGCGACGTATCGCTATGGTAAATATTTAAACGTCTGGAAAAAACAGCCCGCCGGCAGCTGGAAAGTTCTGGTCGATATGGGCAACGCCAGTCCTGATAAATAATATTCCGTTTGACTTATGCCAATCTTATGCTTAAAACTGGATTAACAATGCTTTACACAATGTCCATCTGGAATTTTATACGGCATGAAGAACTGCCTATAAGCAGTTGTCCGGGTCGCTCAAGTATATGTTATATGTGGAAAAACGAAATGATAAATATAGTAGAAAATAAACAATTGTTTATATCCCACCAATTTGGCGGTGTAAGAACAATGAACATACACAAACGTTATATGAAATTCCGAACTCCGCTATTTAAAAGGGAATATATTTAATTATGATAAAAACAACAGAACAATGGAGGCAGAAAATGGGAAATAACTTAGGTTTATATGATCTAATGGGTGATTTCTGGTGGAGCACAGATAATTCGCTTTACTACTTGAATCAAACTAGATTTATGTATTTTAACGGGATAATAGGCAACTTTAAAGCTTTAAAAGTTTTAGACATCGGATGCGGGGGAGGTCTCTTATCAGAAGAATTTGCCAAGAAAGGAGCGGATGTTACAGGAATAGACATTTCCGAAAATTCTATCAATGTCGCCAGGGATCACGCTTTAAAAAATAATTTAAACATTGATTATAAAGTCTGTTCCGCTGAAAATCTTCCTTTTAATACTGAGATGTTTGATATAGTTGCATGTGTTGATTGTCTTGAGCATGTTTCTGATCTTGAAAAAGTAATCAGTGAAATTTCCAGAGTATTAAAGATTAATGGGAAATTCCTTTATCTCACACAGAATAGAACTCTTATTTCAAAAATTGTTATGATCTGGATACTGGAGAGGTTTTTCAGATTAAAGATGCGACAACAATTTAAAACTTCAAAGATGCAAATAAAGAATTTGGATACTCACAATTGGAATAAATTTATTAAACCAGAGGAACTATACAATTTAATTTACAAATATGGTATGAAAAACACAGAAACAAAAGGAATAGAGTTTGGTGGAATAAAAAAGGGAAATATTAGGTTTAGAATTGGAAAAAATGTAAGAGTGGCATATACTGGTTATGCTCAAAAATAATGTAATAATCAAAATGCGGGGTTCCGAACTCAGCAGTTGGTTCGCAATTTTGCTCTTTGGGTCATATAACAGCGGATCAAAGGCTTCGCTCCGTCCAAATTGTCCTACGCTTTGTTTCGGGCAACTTCGGGTATCCGCGAGACCGTTGGGCGCAATTACGGAAATGAAAGGTTGGTAAATGAAAGGGATTGATGTTACTCTAATGTTTGTTACGTGTATGGCGATATTATCGTGTTCAAGTATGGACAACGGTCATCGCTTAGATTTGCCTTTAGGTTCAGATGGTCAATTTTATACCGTAAGTGATGGCACTAAGATATTTACCTATACATTTTTACCAAATAATGAATACTCAAAAACTGTATACATTCTATCTGGGATAACAGGAATAAACCACAACAGAGAAATGGATATAATCAATACATTAAGTGGTGGTACAAATCGGATAGTAGTAATTCATCCACGCGGTACTGGATATTCTGATGGTAAGCGTGGAGATACGAATGACTTCAAAGCAATACTTGATGATTATATTGAAATAATTAATTCTGATAAGAAAAGCGGAAGCCGTATTCTATTTGGTCATAGTATGTCTACTGCAATGGCTATTGGAATTTCTAGTCGAGTGGAAAACCTTTCTGGAATTATTCTTGTTAATCCACCAGTAAAACTCAAGTCATCTGAAGGGATGACCCCCGGTGTAGGTGAGTATATAAAATATGCATTCTACTATATTTTTGCACTGCATACACCAATTGTAAACATGGCTGGAAATCCGGAATTGATTAAAAATCCTGATGAGCGTAAAGAATCAGAAGAACGTAATAATGATCCACTTTTGGTGAAATATTTTAGTATTTATTGTATGTTTGAATCAAAGAAGCTTATGGATTCAATGCCTGAAATGGCAAAAGCTTGTAAACAGCCTTTGCTTCTTGTTTATGGCAAGGAAGACAGTATTATTGAAAAGGAAGGTTGTGATCTTCTTTATAATAACTGGGTATCATCAAAAAAGACATTTGTCTGTATCGAAGATGGTCCTCATGGTAAGTTGACAGTAATTAAGGCTCAAGAGCAAATACGTGACTGGATTGCAGGTCTGTAATTTCAGTAACAGCGCACAACAATAGGTGGTTATGTAATAATTCCGCCACGCATAAAAGGGGTTCTACGCAAAGAACTCTTGGATGAGTTATTACAGCACTATCAAAATCCGGATGGCGCTGCAATGTATCGCTATGGTAAATATTTAAACGTCTGGAAAAACAGGCCGCCGGCAGCTGGAAAGT